>NZ_WVTE01000082.1:0-9555 GCF_009939605.1 Rhodococcus sp. YH1
CGTCGCCGAGGACGACGAGCCGTCCGGCCTGTCCCATGAAGGCACTCATGTGGCCGATGCTGCCGCCGACGACGATGTCGACGCCCTTCATGGAGATGCCGCAGCGGGCGGCGGCATTGCCCTCGATCACCAGCAGCCCGCCGTGGGCCGTGGCGCCGGCGGACTGGGAGGCGTCCCCGGTGACGCGCACGGTGCCCGACATCATGTTCTCGGCGACCCCGACCCCGGCGTTGCCCGCGACGGTGACGGTCGCATGCTTGTTCATCCCGGCGGCGTAGTAGCCGACGTGGCCTTCGATGCGCACGTCGATCGGCCGGTCGAGCCCGCACGCGAGGGCGTGCTTGCCCTGGGGATTGGTCACGGTCACCGCGGCCGGGGCTTCGGTGGCCTGCAGTGCGGCGTTCAGTTCGCGCGTGGTGGTGACGTCCAGGTCGTACGTCGCCGTGGCGGGGAGCGTGTCGGTGGGCAGTGTGTCGGTGCGCAGCGTCTCGGTGGTCATGGGCGTCTCCGGCGTCGAAGAGATGGGGGAAGCGTCGGTGCTGGTCAGCGGTGCCATACGTAGACCCGCTCCGGCTCGGGCTCGAAGATGTGAGCGTCCGCGATGCCGGGCAGGCCGGCGAGGGCCCGGAACTCGGAGGCCATCGCGACGTACGCGTCGGTCTCGGCGACGATCGCCGGCTTGCAGGCGATCGGGTCGCGTACGACGGCGAACGAGTCGGACGTCGACACGAGGAGGGTGTAGAACCCGTCGAAGCGCTCCCCGAGCAGACGCAGGGCCTTCTCCAGGTCGGCGCCCTCGGCGAGGTGCTTGGCGACGAACCGTGCCCCGACCTCGGTGTCGTTCTCGCTGTCGAATGCCACACCCTCGGCCTCGAGTTCGCGCTTGACCGACAGGTGGTTGGAGAACGAGCCGTTGTGCACCAGGCACTGGTCCGGGCCGACGGCGAACGGGTGCGAGCCGGCGGCGGTGACGGCCGATTCGGTGGCCATGCGGGTGTGGCCGACGCCCTGCCAGCCGGAGGCGGCCGGGATCCCGAAGCGCTCGGCCAGCGCCACCGGATCGCCCATGCCCTTGAGGACGGTCACGTCGTCGCCGAAGCCGATGATCGTTGCACCGGGGTCGACGGCGCGGACGGTGTCGGCGAGCAACTGGGCCGGGACCGGCGCGTGGAGCACGGTGGTGGGGGCCAGGTCGATCGCGGTCACGGTCACGCCGAGTGCGGCACCGGCGGTGGCGGCGACGTCCGGGGCGGCGCCGAGCAGGGACACCGACGCGTGGCCGGCGGGGGAGAAGGTGGGGTCGCCGTAGAGGGCGACTCCGGCCGAATCCGGCCCCCGGTCGACCATCTGGCCGAGCATGCCGGTCAGCAGGCCACCCAGCCGGGGGGCGAGGGAGGCGTCACGCAGGTGAAGCCCGACGATTCCGCACATGGGTCGTCTCTCCTTTACAGGTCGTCGTTCGCGGTGGCCCGTTCGGACCGAACGGGTCAGAAGGCGGTCAGGTAGCTGTCGATCTCCCACGAGGTCACGGTGTTGTGCCAGTGGAAGAACTCCTCCCGCTTGAGGGAGGCGAAGTACTCGGCGACGCCCGGGCCGGCGGCGTCGAGGGCGCCGGTGACGACGGGGTCGGCGGTGAGCGCGTCCATCGCGTGCAGCAGGGTCATCGGCAGCGTCTCCGAGTTCGGGGTGCCGCCGGGTGCGCCGGGATCGAGCTTGCGGTCGATGCCGTCGAGGCCCGCCGCGACGGTCGCGGCGGCAGCGAGGTACGGGTTGGCGGAGCCGTCCCCGCCGCGCAGCTCGACGCGGTTGCCGTCCGGAACGCGGAGGTAGTGGGTGCGGTCGTTGCCGCCGTAGGTGGCGTGCCGCGGCGACCACGTCGCGCCGGAGCTGGTCGCGGTGGCGCCGGTCCGCTTGTAGGAGTTGACGGTCGGGGCGATCACGCCCTGCAGGGCGCAGGCATGGTCGAGGATGCCGGCGATGAACGCGTAGGCGGTCTCGGACAGGCCGAGACCGCGGGGGTCCTCGGCGTCGGGGAAGGCGGAGCCGTCCTCCCGCCACAGCGACAGGTGCATGTGCATGCCCGAGCCGGTGCGGTCGGCGAACGGCTTGGGCATGAAGGTCGCGGTCATGCCGCGCTGCTCGGCGAGCACCGAGATCAGGTAGCGCAGGGTGACGACGCGGTCGGCGGTGGTCATCGCGTCGGCGTACTGGAAGTTCTGCTCGAACTGCCCGTTGCCGTCCTCGTGGTCGTTGGCGTAGTTGCCCCAGCCGAGGGAGTTCATCGCCGCGGAGATCGAGGTCAGGTGCTCGTACATGCGGGTGACGTCACGGGCGTCGTAGCAGGGCTGCCGGGAGGTGTCGAGCACGTCGGCGGTGCGCAGCGTCCCGTCCTCGTCGCGCTGGACGAGGAAGTACTCGATCTCGGCGCCGACCTTGACGGACAGGCCCCGTTCGGCCGCCTTGCCGAGAACCTCCTTCAGGATCACCCGCGGGGCGTAGGGCCAGGGCTTGCCCTCGACGTGGGGATCGCAGTGCACCAGCGCAAGGCCCGGGCGCACGAACGGGATCGGCGTGAAGGAGGTGGGATCCGGGATAGCGACGAGGTCGGGATCCCTGGGGACCTGACCCATGGCTCCGGCGGCGTAGCCCGCGAAGCCGACCCCGTCGGACTGCAGCTCGTCGACCGCCTCGACCGGGACGAGCTTGGCGCAGGGCTTGCCGGCGAGGTTGGTGAACACCGCGAGGATGAAGCGGGTGTCGGTGGCGCGGGCGAGTGCGGCGAGATCGGCGGAGCCGGCGGCATCGGCGGGGGCGTCCGTGGAGGGCAGACGCATCACGGGGAGGTCGGTGGCTTCGAGCGTCATGGGGACTCCTGGGGTTCGGCTGCGAAGTTTCATAAGGTGAATCGCTGTCGAATGCAATGAAACATAGCATGCATGACGGGCGTGTTACGCCGCCGTGAGTTTGTGGTGACGGTCCGGCTCGGCCCGCGCCGCTCGGGGGAGAAACGAATGTTCCTGACGCTGAGAGGATTCGGTTACACGCGTTAACGCGTCGGCAACCGTCGGTGCGTTTCATCTCATTACTGTCTGTTTCACGTCAGCGATCGACGTTCCGTCCTCCCGCCCACGGCCGGTGCAGCCGGCCTCGTTCCTAGGAGCACTCATGGCAGAAACCACCACGGTTCCCGCATTCCGCGTCACCGCAGACTTCTGGAAGACCCTGCCCCAGATGTCCACCGAGGAATTCCCGGGCACCGAGGGCTTCATCGACGACGTCTATCCCAACCCCGAGGGGTCGGAGATGGCCGCGGGCTACTTCAAGCTCGCGCACACCGACGCCCCGCTGGACTACCTGTACGAGTACGACGAGATGAAGGTCGTCCTCGAAGGGGAGTTCCGCCTGGAGAACCTGGATACCGGCCAGGTCGAGATCGCCCGCGCCAAGGACGCGATCTTCTTCCCCAAGGGCTCGCGGATCCGCTTCACCACCCCCCACGGCGCCCTGGCGTTCTACGTCGGCCAGCGCACGTTCGCGCCGTAAGGATCCGGCCATGAGCGTCTGTATGGAGACCACCAGCGTGCCGCGCTGGGACGAGGAGCGGACCGTGGCCGACGGCGGCAGGACGGTCACCGTCCTGTCGTTCGGCGACGCCGCCACCGACCACGCCCGCCGCCTGGTGACCTCCTTCGAAGGCCGGCGAGTGAGCTGGCTACGGGCGCCCGCCACCTGGGGCGACGCGGCCGCGGAGGTGCTGCAGCGCCAGCTCTCCGCGGCCCGCGTCGGCTGGCGGCTCGTGCTGGTGGGCGACGAGGCCGCCGTCCTCGCCGCCCGGGCCGTGGCCGTCGCCGCGGGGGCGCTCGACGACGAGATCCTGCCCGAGGTGCTGACCACGGACACGCGCACGGTGTACTGCGCCCACTGCGGACACACCCACGACGCCACCGCCGCGATCGGGCAGACCAGCACGTGCCCCGCGTGTTCGGCGGAACTCGTCGTGTACCACCACGTTTCGCGCCACCACGGCGCATATCTCGGCTACCAGCTCGACGCGGAGGAAAGCTGATGACCCTCGTATCCGATGCCGGAGCGGCCGTCCGGCGCAGCGACGCGACCCTCGCCCTCACCGTCGCCGAGGTGGCCACCGTCGCCACCGGAGTGCGGCACGTGCGGTTCGTCGACCCCACCGGTGCGCCGCTGCCGTCGTTCACCCCAGGCAGCCACGTCGTGCTCTCCTGCGGCGCCCACGACGACGGCCGGCCCCGCCGCAACTCCTACTCCCTGACCGGTCCGGAGCTCGAACCGCAGAGCTACTCGATCTCCGTGCGGCTCGACGAGACCGGCCGGGGCGGCTCCCGCTGGATCCACGCCCTCGAGGTCGGGGACGTCGTGGAGGTCAGCAGGCCCCGAAGTGCCTTCGCGCCGATCCTCACCGCGCGTCACCACATGCTCGTGGCCGGCGGTATCGGCGTCACACCCATCCTCTCGCACGCCCGCGCCGCCGCTCAGTGGGGCCGCTCCTTCGAGGTCCACTACACCTTCCGCGAGGGCGACGGCCCGCACCTCGGCGAGTTGCGCGAACTGTGCGGAGACCGCCTGCACACCTACCACACCCCCGAAGAGTTCTGGGCCGCACTCGGCCCGGCCCTGCTCGATCAGCCGCTCGGCACCCACCTGTACGTGTGCGGGCCCTCCGGTCTCATCGACGAACTCACCCGTCGCGCCCGCGGCGCGGGCTGGCCGGACGCCCGCATCCACTACGAGCACTTCGGTGTCGGCGACCTCGAGCCCGGAACCCCGTTCACCGCGCATCTGCGCCGCACCGGGGTCGACATCGCCGTGAACTCCGGCGTGAGCCTGCTCGAAGCGCTCGAGGCGCGCGGGGTACCGGTGCCCAACCTGTGCCGGCAGGGGGTGTGCGGCGAGTGCCGGATCCCGGTGGCGGACGGCGCGATCGAGCACCGCGACCTGTACCTGACCGACGCGGAGAAGCACGCCGGCGACTGCATGATGCCGTGCGTCTCCCGCGCCGGCGGCGAGCGATTGGAGCTGGACCTGTGACTGCCGCAACCGAATTCGAGGTGCTCCCGGAACGCGTCGCGCGGTTCCCGTTCCCCTTCCCGCGGGACACCTACCGGTACAGCACCAACGTCGAGCCGGCCGGGACCCGCGCGGACACGGCGGCCGGCGGCTGGGGCGAGCACCCGGTCGACATGGACGGCTTCCTCCTCGACGAACTCGCCGAACGACGGCGCGTGCTCGACGCCGACCCGAGCCGCTTCCAGGCGCTCGGGCACATGGAGGTCGCGCAGTGGGACGCGATGCTCACCCTCATGAAGATGCTGGCCGAGGCATACCCTCAGACGTTCGCGCTCGACCGTGACGGCACCGTCCGGCGGTGGAGCAACCGCGCCCTCGACCTCGAGCAGGCGTTCGTCTACGGGCAGTCCGCCACCCTGCCCGAGCCGCCGCTGCTGTACATCGGCCGGCAGATCCAGGAGGACGTCGTGCTGCTCGATCAGCGCGACGGCGCCCTGTGGGGTGACGCGGGCCTGGTGACGTTCGCCGCGGACTGGTCGCTGCGCTTCGACGTCGGGATGAGCTTCCTGCAGATCCACGGTCCCGTGCCCCGCATCCACACCGAAGGGGTGATCACCCGCGCCCAGTCCTTCCTCATGGGACTGCACGCCGGGCAACGGTATCGGCGCACCAACTGGACCCTCACCGTGGACCGCCGGCTCGACACGGCCACCGAGACGTATCCCGAATGGGGACGCGATCGGCGCCTGCTCGCCGAGGGCCCGCTCGACGACGTCGGCCGTCGCCTGCACCTGCGGGTCGAGGTGCAGCACCTGATCCGGCTCGGCGCGTCCGGCGCGATCATGTTCCTCATCCGCACCTACCTGCTGCCCTTCGAGGAGATCGCGCTGGTGCCGGAATGGGCCGACCGGCTCTACCGGGTGCTCGAGGAACTGCCCGAGGACATGGCCGACTACAAGGGCATCACGCGCACCCGCGAACCCGGTCTGAAGTGGTTGCGCGAGTTCGGAGGTGTGCGGCCGTGAAGAACTCGGGATTCGTCACCGGTGCGGTGCCCCCGATCGATCCGGGCGGGCGCATCCACCTGCTGTTCAGCCTCGGCGACTGCGCCGACGCGCGGGCCGCGGTGACGGCCTGGGCGGCGCAGGCACTCGCCCTCGGCCGCGTCGCGACCACGGTGCCGAACGCGAGCGCGGACGAGGTGTCGCGGCTCGTGCGTGAGGCCCGCGCCGGTGCCCGCGTGCTGATCGCCGGCCCGCGGCGTGAGGCGATGGCCGCGACGGCTGCGGCGCGTACCGCCGGCGTGCTGCCGTGCGAGATGACCACCTACGTCACCGCCGCCGACGGAGTGTCGCTGTTCTGCCCGCACTGCGCCACCACCCAGTCCGTCGACGCCGCTCCCGGGGCGGTCGTCGCCTGCGGTTCGTGCGGCCTGGACCTCGAGATCCGTCCTCATCTGTCGGGACATCACGGCACCTACCTCGGGGCCGTGGCCTGACCCGCCATCCGGAAAGGAACCTTCGTGACCACCTCCGTCGCCAGCGACCTGTCCTGCCTGCCGTGGCCTTTCCCCGAGGGCGACAGGACGTTCCGTTACGCCGTGAACGTCGAACCGGCGCCGCGCCGCACCGAGACCGCCGCCGGGGCCTGGGGCGAGCACATCGTCGACCTGGGCAAGAGCCACGACGAGTACGTCGAGATGATGCGGTTGCGTCGCTCGATCGTCGAGGCCGACCCCGGGCGCGTGCAGATGCTGCCGCACATGACGCCGGCGTGCTGGGACCTGATGCTCTACTACATGCGCGACATGGCGGCCTCGTTTCCCGACGTCATGCACCTCGACGTCGAGAACGGCGGATACCGCTGGCGCAACGACCTTCTCGGAATCGATCAATGGTTCGTGCCGGGGGATTCGGGCACCCTGCCGGAGCATCCGCTGGTGTTCATCGGGTGTCAGCTGCCCGACGACGTGCTGCTGGTGACCGAGCGCGACGGGCACCTGTGGTTCGACGCGGCGCTGGTCACGTCGTCCGCCGACTGGTCCGTCAAGTTCGACATCGGCATGAGCCTGCACGAGATCCACCGGCCCGTTCCCGGCCTGACCCCGAACGGGGTGACCGACCGCGCCGAGCAGTTCATGCGGCGCCTCACCACCGAGCGGCCGTACCGGCGGGTGAACTGGACCTTCTCCGCGGTCGGTTCGCGGCGCCGGGACACCAGCCTCGAGACGATGCCCGAGTGGATGGACGACATGCCGCAGCTGATCGCCGAACGCGACTGGGGCCGCATCCAGTTGCGCATCGAACTCGAGCACCTGATCCGCCTGCCGATGACGGGGGCGCTGGTGTTCAACATCCGCACCTACATGGCACCGCTCGAGGAGATCGCGCAGGTCCCGGCGTGGGCCGAGCAACTCGCCGACATCGTCGAGGAACTGCCCGCCGAGATCGCCGCGTACAAGGGCATCGACTCCTACCGCATGCCGGCGATGGCCTGGCTGCGCGAGCGGACGCGCGCCCGGGCCGCATAGTGGCGCACCGGATTCACCGGCGGCCGGTACGGTGACGGAGGGAGGGTCTCCGGCGAGGGGAGAAGCGAGCGTGCGAGCGTGGAGCGGACCGGTCGACGGCGGCATCGCCGTCCTGGGTGCGGGCCTGAGCGGACTGTCGCTGGCGGCCCATCTCGCCGCCGTCCCGGCGCGACCCGGCCCGGTGGTGCTCGTCGACGACGGCGCCCGCGACATCCGTGACGCCGGCTGGGCGTTCTGGTCCCGCCGGTCCGGGCTGCTCGACGCGGCCGTCTCCGCGCGGTTCGCCCGGATCCGGGTCCATGCGGGCGGACGGGCCCGCACGCTCGGCCTCGGCCGGTACCGGTACGGCGTCGTCCGCGGAGCCGACCTGGCGTCGGTGGTCGGCGAGGTTACGGACCGAGTCGACGACATCGGGCTCCGCACCGGCCGGGTGACGCAGGTGCACGACGGGGCCCGCCCGCGTGTCGCCCTGTCCGACGGCACGGAGCTGCACCCCGAGTGGGTCTTCGACGGCCGGGGCCCCGACGCCGACGACCGCGGGACGAGCCCCGATGCGTGGCTGGACTTCCGCGGGTGGCGGATCCGCACCGAAGCTCCCCTGTTCGATCCCGACGTCCCCACCCTGTTCGACTTCCGCACCGATCAGCGCCGGGCGGCGTCCTTCGTGTACGTGCTGCCCACCGATACCCGGCACGCCCTCGTCGAGCACACGAGTTTCGCGCACCCCGACGGCGGGCCCGTCGGCACCGCCGCTCACGACGAGGCGCTCCGGGAGTACCTGGCGGCCGTGCTCGGCGCGGACGAGGACACCTACATCGTGGAGGCGGACGAGTCCGCACGGCTTCCGTTGGCGTCGCGGCCGCCCGCGCGGCGCAGCGGCAACATCGTGCGCATCGGCGCCGCGGGCGGAATGCTCAAGGGCAGCAGCGGATATGCGTACCAGCGGATCCAGTGCGACAGTGCGGCGATCGCGCAGTCGCTCGCCCGGCACGGGCATCCCTTCGACGTGCGGCCTGCTCCGTCCCGGTTCGCCCGGTACGACCAGGGGCTGCTGCGGGCCGTCGTCGAGCGGCCCGCGGTGCTCGAGCGCGCCTTCGCGGGGCTGTTCGACCGGTCCTCCGCGGAGCCGATCCTGCGGTTCCTCGACGAGGAGTCGACGTGGCGCGACGAGGCGGCGCTGTTCGCGTCGCTGCCCGCAGCCCCGCTGCTCAGGGCGATGGCCGGCCGCTGACCGTGCCCGGGTGATACCGCGCGACCGGCCGCGGGCGACCCGGTCGGGCCCGGCTCGTTCGATCGGCGAGGTACCGCGCTTCGCCCTAGGGTTGGGCGCGTGTCGGACTCGGTGGGCGCAGCGCTGCTGGCGATCGCCGCGGCCTTGTGCATCGCGGTGGGTACGGTCGTGCGTCAACGCACGGCGGCCGGTGTGCCGGACGACGCCGTGGGCACGCTGGGCCCGATCACCGCTCTCGTCCGCAACCCCGTGTGGTGGCTGGGCACCGTCGCCGGCGTCGGGGGATACGCCTTCCAGGCCGCGGCGCTCGGCCGGGGCTCTCTGCTGCTCGTGCAGCCGCTGCTGGTGCTGTCACTCCTGTTCGCGCTGCCACTGGGTGCCCGCCTCGCCGATCGCAGCGTCGGCCGGAGTGAGTGGCTGTGGGCGGCGGCGCTCACGGGGTCGGTCGCCGTGCTCGTGGTGCTGGGGAATCCCCGGCCGGGACTCGCCCGGGCCGAGCCGCTGCACTGGGTGCTCACCTGTCTCGTCGGTGCCCCGCTGGTGGCGGCCGGTCTGATCGCCGCCCGGCGGGTGCGCGGCGCGCGCAAGGCGCTGCTGCTCGGCGCCGTGGGCGGCGCCCTGTTCGGGGTCTCGGCCGTACTGACCAAGGGAGTGGTCGACATCGCGTCCCGCGGTGTGCTGCCGCTCGCCACCGCTCCCGAACTGTGGGCGCTCCTGCTCCTCGCCGCGGGGGCGGTGACGGTTCAGCAGGCGG
>NZ_WVTE01000083.1:0-9446 GCF_009939605.1 Rhodococcus sp. YH1
CGAACATGTTCATGATCACCGGACCGCAGAGCCCGTTCACCAACATCCCCCCGTGTGCGCAGAACACTGCCGATTGGATCGCCGAGGCCATCGCCCACCTCCGCCGCGAAGGCGCGACCCGCATGGATCTCGGCCGAGAGCCGGGTCACCGCGGGCTGCAGGGCGGCCTCCGACACGTCCTGCGGTACGTACGTATGGATGTACGGTTGCAGCGCGTCGAGCAGGATCTCCGTCTTCTCGGAGGAGCCCGACCCGAGCTCGACGAGCATCTCGGGGCGGGCCTCGTCGGCCAGTTCCGGTGAATGCTTTTGCAGCAGAGCCCGTTCGGTGCGGGTGGGGTAGTACTCCGGCAGGCGGGTGATCCGGTCGAAGAGCTCGCCGCCGCGCGCATCGTAGAGCCAGGTCGGCGAGAGCCACTTCGGCGACGACGTCAGCCCGCGGCGCGCGTCGGCCCGCAGCGACTCGTCGAGCTGCTCCGGGGTCAGGTACACGTCCACCGTCATGAAACGGCCACCTCCATGGGGGACACGATGAGGTGTCCCGGTCGGGCGCTGACCAGGTGCCGGTCCGGCACCTGACGCCAGCGCGGATCGTCGTCGTACGGTTCCGAGGACACCACGGCGACGTCCTCGTCGACGAGGGTCCACAGCGAGTGGTACCAGGCCGTCGCCCACAACCCGGAACCGTTGCCCAGCAACAGGTTCAGCCGCGAACCCGGCGCGACCGCGAGCACGTCGTGGACGAGCCGCATCAGCGCCTGCTCGGGCCGCGAGGAACGCAGCCGCGAGTACAGCAGCAGCCACAGCGCGGCCGCGTCGGTGGGCGACTCGAGCTGCAGCAGTTCGGCCACCGGCAGGCGCTGGGCCAGCGAGACGAGCGAACCGGGCCACCCGCGGACCAGCCCGTTGAGGCTGAACGCCCAGCCGTCGCGGGTGAACGGGGCGCAGGCCGAGCGCTCGACGGGCATGCCCTCCGTCGCCGAGCGCAGCGACGCCATGACGGCTCCGGCGCTGATGTGCGAAAGGCCTTCGGCGACAAAGGGGTCGGACCAGATCGGAGCGGGGTTCCGGTAGCGGCCGAAGCCGTCGGCACCCCACCATGCCACCCCGAACCCGTCGGCGTTGATGGTGCCGCCGCCGCGCATGTCCTTCGGCGCCCACGATTGGCGCAACAGCGACCGGGGTCCCTCGGTCACCAGGGAGCTCACCGAGCGGACCGGCCCGAGATATCCCAGGTGTCTACACATCCGGCACGTCCCGCGCGCAGCGGAAGCCGGCGAAGATCTGCCGCCGGATCGGCAGGTCCCAGTTGCGGAAGGTGCCGCGGCAGGCCGCGGGGTCGGTGCCGAACGAGCCGCCGCGCAGCACCCGGAAGTCGCCGCCGAAGAACACCTCCGAGTACTCCCGGTACGGGAAGGCGGTGAACCCGGGATACGGCTCGAACCCCGAGGCCGTCCATTCCCACACGTCGCCGATCAGCTGGTGCACGCCGAGGCGCGACGCACCCGCCGGATAGGCACCGACGACGGCCGGCTCGAGGTGCCGCTGGCCGAGGTTGGCGTGGGCCTCGGTCGGTTCCTCGTCGCCCCACGGGTAGCGCCGGCTCGCCCCGGTCAGCGGGTCCCAGCGGGCAGCCTTCTCCCATTCGGCCTCGCTGGGCAGCCGGCGCCCGGCCCAGCGCGCGAACGCCTCGGCCTCGTGGAAGCACACGTGCACCACGGGCTCGTCGGGATCGAGCGGCACCACCGCCCCGAACCGGCGGCGCCACCACGTGCCCGAGTCGTCGCGGGTCCAGAACTGGGGGGCCTCGAGACCCGCCTGCTCGCGGTGCACCCATCCCTCCGGGCTCCACAGCTCCCGGCGGGCGTAGCCGCCGTCGGCCAGGAACTCGAGGTAGCGCCCGTTGGTGACCGGCACCGTGTCGATCGCGAACGCCGGTACGTACACCCGGTGCGCGGCCCGCTCGTTGTCCAGCGCCCACGGATCGGTCGAGGTCCCCATCTCGAACTCGCCGCCCGGGATCAGCACCTCCTCCGCGGCCGGCGGCTCGGCGCGCCGCGGCGGCGGTGGGGCGTCGAGCACGGGCGATCCCGCCCGCAACTGGTGCGTGGCCAGCATCGTCTCCGCATGCTGCACCTCGTGCTGGACACTCATCGCGAAGACGAATCCGTCACGGGTGAGGTCGGTGTCGAATGCACACTGCGCCAGCACGTCCGCCGCCCGCGCGCGGACCTCCGCCGCGTAGCCGCGGGCCTCCGCCGGCCCGAGCAACGGCAGCGCCGGACGGTCCGCGCGGGGATGCCGGAAGGCGTCGTAGAGGTCGTCGACGTCCGGGCGCACACCGCCCTGACCGCCGGCCGCCCGGAGCAGCCAGCGTTCCTCCTGGTTGGCGATATGCGCGAGATCCCACACGAGGGGGCTCATCAGCGGCGAATGCTGAGCCGTGAGCTCCGCGTCGTCGATGTCGGTCAGCGCGAGGACCCGCGCCCGCGCGCGGGCGAGGTCCCGGCCGAGCCGGGTGCGCAGACCGCTCACCGGTCCTGGACCTCCGGGGTGCGACCGCGGCAGCACCGCGCCGCCGCCGAGTCCAGGGCCGTGGTGAACCGCATGTCCGGCGACGCCTCCGCGGCGAGGGCGAGCAGTCCGACCGCCGCGGCCCGGAGCTCGAGGTCCGCGAGACCGAACTCGGCAGCCTCCTGCCAGCGGTCCACGACGGGTGCGGCGACGGCCAGGGCCTCGTCCATCACGGCCGGCGAGGTGAGCAGCGCCTCGACCGCGGCGACCGGGACCTGCCAGAGGGCACCCGGCTGGGCGTCGATGTACCGGACCTCGAGATGCCCGGCGGGACGCACCGGCGGAAACAGGGTGGTCAGGTGGTAGTCCAGGTCGGCGACGGTGGGCCGGCGCCCGATCTCGTCGTCGAGACCGCCGCCGAGCCAGTCCGCGAACGACGCACCCGGCGGCGCGTGCCAGTCCCCGTCGGACGCGCGCACGCACAGCAGCGGCGCGTCGAGCGCCCAGGCCGGGTAGTGCGCCGGATCGGGGACGGGCGTGGTGCGGTCGGCGTCCAGCGCCAGCCAGGTCCGCATCCGCTGCGACGCCCAGGTTCCGTCCGGGGCGCCGCGCAGCGAGGGGGAACACGCGAACGCGGCCACGAGCGCCGGTCCGACGGCGTGCAGCACCCGCCACCGGCGGGCCAGCTCGTCGTCGTCGGCGCCGGCGTCGACGCTCACCTGAGTGGCGGCGGTGCTGTTCATCATCAACCGGCCCAGCGGCCCGATCCGGTCGAACCGGAGCTCCATCGCGCTGTACCGGGGGGTGCGCAGCAGCCGCTGCGGGGGGCGCAGTTCGTCGGCCGCCGCGTCGATCATGTCCACCGACCGGCGCGCCAGCAACGCACGGAGCATGCGGGCATCGGCGGTGAGACGGTCGCAGACCTGCCGCGCCGAGCCACACGGCACGCTCGACAGTTCGACCTGCCCGCCGGGCTCGAGGGTCACGGCGCTGCCCGACGGCAACGGCCGCGCCGAGGAGCCCGGAGCCAGCTGCCGGGGGGCGTGCGGGCCGAGGGCCTCGAGGATCGCCTGCAGCTCCGGCCGGGCGCTCGTGCCGTCGGCCCGGGCCGTGAGCCATTCCAGTTCCACCCCGATCAGCCGGGGCGGCCCGAAGCGGAAGCTCACCCTTCGCACGTGCAGTTCGGCGGCGGTTCGCGAGGCGATGCCGGCGTCCGCGCGCGGCACCGCCGTGTCGACTGTGATCACCACTCGGTCCGCCCCTCCCTCGCCTGTGGGCCAGCTCACGGACGAGCCTAACGTCAACCGGCGACAGGATGCGGGTGAACGCTCACGGCACGGCCCGGCGCGTCGCCCGTGCGAGGACACCGACCGCCAGCACGGCGGCGCCGACCCCGACGGCGCCCGGCGGCAGCGTCAGTGTCAGCGCGACGCACCCGACGGCCCCGATCACCTGCAGGAATCGGGGGTAGCGACGGTGCTCGTCCCGCTGGGTGAAGGCGGACAGGTTCGCGACGAGGTAGTACACCAGCACCCCGAAGGATGAGAATCCGATCACTCCGCGCAGATCGACGGTCGCGACGAGCAGGCACACCACCGCGGCGACGGCGAGTTCGGCCCGGTGCGGCACCGCGAACCGCGGATGCACCGCCGCGAGCGGGCGCGGCAGATCGCCCTGCCGCGCCATCGCGAGTGCGGTGCGGCCGACGCCCGTCACGAGGGCGAGCAGGGCGCCCAGCGACGCGACCGCGGCCCCGGCCACCACGACGGGCGCCGCCCACGCCCAGCCGCCCGCGCGGACCGCGTCGAGCAGCGGCGCGCTGCTCGACGCCACCCGGTCCGGCCCGAGGCACGCGAGCAGGGTCACCCCGACGACGGCGTAGAGCAGCACCACGAATCCGAGGGCGCCGACGATCGCGCGCGGGATGGTCCGGCGCGGCTCGCGCACCTCCTCACCGAGCGTTGCGATCCGCGCGTAGCCCGCGAAGGCGAAGAACAGCAGGCCGGCCGCCTGCAGCACCCCGTACGCGCCGCCGCCGACGGGGCCGAACGGATCGGCGGGCTGTGCCCCGGGGCCGGCCCAGCTCGCCGTCACCGCCACGGCGAGGGCGACGAGCACCAGCGCCACGATGATGCGCGCGAGCCGGGCCGTGCGGGTGATGCCCCGGTAGTTCACGGCGGTCAGGGCGAGGACCGCGGCGACGGCGACCGGCCGCCGCCACGGTTCCGGCACGGCGTAGGCGGCGAAGGTCAAGGCCATCGCCGCGCAGCTGGCGGTCTTGCCGATCACGAAGCCCCAGCCCGCCACGAAGCCCCACCACGGCCCGAGCCGTTCCCGGCCGTACACGTAGGTGCCGCCGGACGTCGGATACTGCGCGGCGAGCTGCGCCGACGACGTGGCGTTGCAGTACGCCACGACCGCGGCGACGGCCAGGCCGACGAGCAGGCCCGCGCCGGCCGCGGCGGCGGCCGGCGCGAACGCCGAGAACACCCCCACCCCGATCATCGCACCGAGCCCGATGGCGACGGCGTCACCGGTGCCGAGCCGCCGCTGCAGGGGTGTCGGTTCGCTCACGCGTACATTCCAACCACGAAGACATGAACGGGAGGTACGTCCTCGATGCTCGACCTGCAACGCGCCCGTCGGGACACGCCCGGCTGCTTCGACCGGGTCTTCCTCGACAGCGCGGGCTCGTCGCTGCCGCCCACCCCGGTGCTGGAGACGACCGTCGCGCATCTGCGGCGCGAGGCCGAGGTCGGCGGGTACGTCGCGGCCGCGGAACGCGCCGGTGACCTCGCCGCGGTGAAGACCTCGATCGCGCGGCTGATCGGCGCGGAGGCGTCGTCGATCGCGCTGGTCGAGAGCGCCACCCGGGCGTGGGCGAGCTTCTTCTACTCGGTGCCGCTCGGCGAGGGCGACCGGATCCTGCTCACCCGCTCCGAATACGCCAGCAACGCCGTCTCCGCGCTGCAGCGCGCCCGCGCGACCGGCGCGACGGTGGAGACGATGCCCACCGACGCGCTCGGCCGGATCGACGTCGACGCCCTCGGCCGCACCCTCGACGAGCGGGTCAAGCTGGTGTCCGTCGTGCACGCCCCGACCAACGGCGGGCTCGTCAACCCGGTGCGGGAGGTGGCCGACGCCGCGCACGAGGTCGGTGCGCTGGTGCTGCTCGACGCGTGCCAGTCCGTCGGCCAGCTGCCGGTGAGCGTGCCCGAGTTCGACGTCGACGCGCTCTCCGCGACCGGTCGCAAGTGGCTGCGCGGACCCCGCGGCACCGGCTTCCTCTACGTCCGCCCCCGGCTGATCACCGAGCTCGAACCGGCCGTGCTCGACCTGCACAGCGCGCAGTGGACGGCCCCGGACGAGTACCGGGTCGCCGACGACGCGACGCGGTTCGAGCTGTGGGAGACCAACGTCGCCGCCCGCCTCGGGCTCGGCGCCGCCGTCGACTACCTGCTCGACTTCGGTGTCGACGCGGTGACCGAGGCGGTCGCCTACCGGGCCGAGCACCTGCGCGACGGGCTGGGCCGGATCCCCGGCGTGGCCGTGCGCGACCTCGGCAAGGAACACAGCGGCATCGTCTCGTTCACCGTCGACGGCTGGGATCCGGCGCACCTGCGCGAGGCGCTGGCCGCCGAGGCGATCACGGTCACGGTCAGCGGGCGCGGCTCGACGCTGCTCGAGATGTCGGCGCGACGGCTCGAGTCGGTGGTGCGGGCTTCCCCGCACTACTTCGTCTCCCCCGCCGACGTGGACCGGTTCCTGGCGGCCGTGCGGTCGCTCACCCGGTCCTGACCGTCCCGGCAACCGGGACAGCCGGTACCGCTCCCCCAGGTCGCGTGGTCAAGGTGTGCGAATCCCCGCACCACTTCGAGAGGATCGCGATGACCGAGACCAGTCCCGTCCGTCCTGTTCCCGTCGACCGGATCCCCGCCTGGGATCTCGAGGCCGACGTCGTGATCGCCGGATACGGCATCGCCGGTGTCTGCGCGGCCATCGGCGCCGCCGACGCCGGAGCCGACGTGCTGGTGCTGGAACGCACCGGCGGGTGGGGCGGCGCGGCCGCCCTCGCCGGCGGGTTCGTCTACCTCGGCGGCGGCACGGCCGTGCAGCGGGCCTGCGGGTTCGAGGACTCGGTGGACGACATGCGCGCGTTCCTGACTGCGGCACTCGGACCGGGCGTGGACGAGGAGAAGATCGCCGCGTACTGCGCGGGTTCCGTCGCGCACTTCGACTGGCTCGTCGGGTGCGGGGTGCCGTTCAAGCACGAGTTCTGGGGCGAGCCCGGGTGGGAGCCACCCACCGACGCGGGCCTGCAGTACACCGGCGGGGAGAACGCGGCGCCGTTCCACACCGTCGCCCGGCCCGCGCCGCGCGGTCACGTGCCGCAGATGAGCAACAAGCGCACCGGCGAGCAGGGCGGCGGCTACATGCTCTTGAAGCCGCTCGCCGAGAAGGCCGCCGCGCTCGGGGTCCGCGCCGAGTACGACGTGCGGGTGCAGACCCTCGTCACCGATGCGTCCGGACGGGTGGTCGGGCTGCTGGCCAAGCGGTACGGCACCGACCTGGCGATCCGGGCGCGCCGAGGGGTCGTTCTCGCCACGGGCAGCTTCGCCTACAACGACGACATGGTGCGGGCGTACGCGCCGCATCTGGTGGGCCGTCCCGCCGCGTCGATCGAGGAGCACGACGGCCGGGCGATCCGGATGGCGCAAGCCCTCGGCGCCGACCTCGCGCACATGAACGCGACCGAGGTGGCGTTCTTCTGTGATCCTCAGCTGATCGCGCGCGGCATTCTCGTCAACGGGCGCGGCCAGCGATACGTGCCCGAGGACACCTACCCGGGCCGCATCGGTCAGCTGACCCTGCTGAAGAACGACAACGAGGCGTTCCTCGTCATCGACGAGGCGGCGTACGAGGCGGGGATGGCAGCCCCGACGTCGTCGGAGCAGCTGCGCCATCAGCCGAAGTGGGTGTGCGAGACCGTCGCCGACCTCGAGGCCGAGATGGGTCTGCCCGAGCAGGCGCTGCAGTCCACGGTGCAGCTGTACAACCGGCACGCCGCACGGGGCGAGGACCCGCTGCTGGGCAAGAAGCGCGAATGGGTGAAGCCGATCGGTTCGCCCGTCGCGGCGATCGACCTGCGCGGCATGACCGGCGGGTTCACGCTCGGCGGCCTGCGCACGAGCCTGGACTCGGAGGTGCTGCACGTCGACGGCGCGCCGATCCCGGGGCTGTTCGCGGCGGGACGGGCGGCGGCCGGGCTGTCGGCGTGGGGATACTGCAGCGGCATCTCCCTCGGCGACGGCAGTTTCTTCGGCCGGCGGGCGGGCACCGCCGCCGCGCGCGGCTGAGCGCAGGGCGGCGTTCGACTGGCCCGGGCGGATCCGGTAGAGTCGTTCGAGTTGTCTCGGCGAGGGTGAACCGCGAAATCGCTGGCTCACCGTGATCGACGCGGCTGCGGCTCCGCTCGAGCGTGTCCACGCTCCTGGCCGCGCGCGTCGCCCCTCGCCGGGAAGACCGCCCCAGTTCGAGCCATATGCGTAGGAGCCTTTCAGCATGTCCGACGAAAACCGTCTCGTAGCCGCCGTCCGTACCGAGTTCGGCAAGGGTGCCGCCCGCCGCGCCCGCCGCGACGGTCAGGTCCCCGCCGTTCTGTACGGCCACGGCACGGACCCCAAGCACCTCGCCCTCCCGGCCCGTGAGTTCGCGGCCGTGCTGCGCGCCCACGGCACCAACGCCCTGCTGACCCTCGAGGTCGACGGCGGCGAGGAGCTGGCGCTGACCAAGTCGGTCGTCGTGCACCCGATCCGCAACTACATCGAGCATGCCGATCTGCTCGTCGTGAAGAAGGGCGAGAAGGTCACCGTCGAGGTCCCGCTCGTGGTCACCGGCGAGGCCGCCTCCGGCACCCTGGTCGTCAACGAGGTCAGCACCGTCCAGCTCGAGGCCGACGCCCTGAACCTGCCCGAGCAGGTCGAGGTGTCCATCGAGGGTGTCGAGGCCGGTACCCAGATCCTCGCGAACAACGTGCAGCTGCCCGCCGGTGCGACCCTGCAGGGCGACCCGGAGCTGCTGCTGGTGAACGTGGTCGCCGCACCGACCGCCGCCGCGATGGAGGGCGAGACCGCGGAAGGCGAGGCCGCCGAGGCCGAGGAGGCCTGAGCCCCCACCGGCTCCGCGTGACGTGACGAGCGGCGCGTCATCCCACGGGATGACGCGCCGCCGTCGTGACAACACCCGCCGCAACGGAAGGACACCGCCAAGTGAGCGACGGCACCGCCCTCGTCGTCGGGCTGGGCAATCCCGGCCCGCAGTACGAGAAGACCCGCCACAACGTCGGCTGCATGGTGGCCGACACGCTCGCCGCCCGGGTCGGCGGAAAGTTCAGCGCGCACAAGCGCAGCAACGCCGACATCGTGCAGGCCCGCCTCGACGGCCGGCAGGTGATCCTCGCCAAGCCACGCACCTACATGAACCTCTCGGGCGGGCCGGTCGCCGGACTCGCGCGGTTCTTCTCCGTCGAGCCCGCCGACGTCGTCGTCCTCCACGACGAGCTGGACCTGGACTTCGGCACGATCCGGCTCAAGCTCGGCGGCGGCGAGAACGGCCACAACGGGCTGCGGTCGATCTCGAGTGCCCTCGGCACCAAGCACTACCTGCGCACCCGCATCGGGATCGGCCGCCCGCCCGGCCGCATGGACCCGGCCGACTACGTGCTCAAGCCGTTCTCCTCGACCGAACGCAAGGACCTCGACCTGATCCGCGAGCAGGCCGCCGACGCGGTGGAGCTGTTGCTGCGGGTCGGCCTGGAAGAGGCGCAGAACAGGCTGCACTGAGCGCGGCGTCAGCCGCCCAGCAGGTGCACTGAGCGCGGCGTCAGCCGCCCAGCAGGTGCACTGAGCGCGGCGTCAGCCGCCCAGCAGGTGC
>NZ_WVTE01000084.1:0-9393 GCF_009939605.1 Rhodococcus sp. YH1
CAACCGTCGCCCGCCACCGCCACGGCACACACTCCGACACCATCACCACGACCGCCCCCGCCCGTACGACGGCCCCGGTATCGCGCCCGGCCGGACCCGCCCCTTCGGGCCACCGCCGAAGTCGCGCCGATCGAGCGGGCGGAACACCGCCCCGCCGAAACAGGTGCCCACACCGATCCGGGATGCGCGTCAGGCCAACTTCCGGGTCCGCCCGGGCATCCGCCGCCGGTACCGCAGCACCAGGGCCGTTCGCGCCGCGGCGGCGACAGGTCCATAGGGCAGGGAGAACCCGACCCAGAAGACGGTCTCGGCCGGCAGCAGCACCAACGCCAGGGCCGCGCCGGCCCGGCGCCGCCGCCACAGCAGCGCGCCGGCACCACACTCGGCGGCGCATACCACCACGAACGCCGACAGCAACGGTACGGTGGTGCGGATCCCGCACCGGTTCTCGAACTCGCCGTGGCCGTAGGTCGGATAGCCCAGGAACGTGGCGATCTCGCCGTGCCGGACCAGGTGCGCGATCGCGTAAAGCCCCGGCAGCCCGAAACCGAGCCCCGAAGACCACGCGAGGACGGCGGCGGATCTGGCCAGCACCTCGTCGCCGCCGGGGCGATACGCAGAACCGAACGCCGTCCGTTCCATGATCCGCAGAACACGACTGGGCAGGGCTACCGGGGTGGGAGGCAGGGTGCTGCGGCCAGGGCCTCCGCATCTAGCATCACGGTCAGCCAGATATCTGTCCGAGGGTGAAGAGATCGTTGCCCTCCGTCCGCCCAGGAGGAGGCCGCTAGACGACAAAGCCTGCCTCGTGCAGGGCGATGAAAGCGATGGTGATCGCCATCAATGCGTACACGGTCACCATCGCCACTTTGGCGGTTCTCTCGCTCGTGGGCGGAAACACCCGGAGAACCGGCTTCGAATACGCGACCGGTCGACGCTGTTGCGACCGCGAGGTGAGTGCGAAAGCCGTGGTGACAGCGCCGATACGGTACGGCTCCGTCGGATTCGTAGTCATTGCACACGTCCTCTCCGCGCCGAACTAGCCTCAATGGTAGGCGCGTGAGGTGCCACGGAGCGCGCGGATAGTGGACGGGGTGCCAATCGCGTCCGGCGGCCGCGTGGGGCACTGAACGGATCGAGGCCCGGCAGTCCCGACACGACTACCGACGAAGGTGGGCCGCTGCCGTCGGTCGCGCTCGTCCAGCGTGTGTTTTCTACGCCCGGCGGGCAGCACCACGAGACCGTCGCGAGCACCTGCCCACCCTCGCCTCACAGACCGACGACGAGCGAGCACAGGCCCTCGCCGGACGCATCGAGCACCTCCACCGGATCAGCAACGCCCCCGTCACGGACGTCCTCGCCGATTTCGCGCAGCGCTCCAGGTCCACAGCCCCCGCGACCATGCTGCTCGCCGAGCTCGACCGCGTCGCCGCCGACCGCCGCGACCTCACCAACCCCGACGCCACCGAATGGACCGCTAGGCCCGTTTCCGACACCGAGACCAGGCGCGGCCCCAGGAGAGGACATCGAGGTGGGGACGACCCTGACCAGCAGCCCCGCGGGGCGGGACGTCGCGGTGATGAGCATCGTGCCCAGCGGCACCCGGCGTGGCGCAGGCGGCCAGATAACCCAGTTGCCTTGTATGCCTTGAATATCGGCACGGTCTCCGGCAGCCGGGCTCACCTGGGACGGTGGTCGGGCAGCCACACGGTGTCCGGGCCCGCGAAAGGCGGCCCGAGCCGCTTTGCTGCAGGTGCGCGGTCACCGCCGCAGGAGAGGCGCGCCAGTCGTAGTCGGTCCGGGTCACACTCAATCGCATGACGTGCGCTGTTTGCCAGTCGTCGGTCAGCCGCCATAGGGGCGGGTGATGATCTCGAGGTTGTGCCCGTCCGGGTCGGACCAGTACACGCCCCGGCCGCCGTCGTTGTGATTGATCGTGCTGGGCTGCTGGTGTCCGGGATCAGCCCAGTAGTCCAGGCCTCGCTGTGTGATCCGCTCGAAGATCCGGTCGAACTCGTCCTCCGAGACGAGGAAGGCGTAATGCTGGGGCGAGATGTCCCGACCAGTGTCAAGGAAGTCCAGCGAAACGTCGTTGCTCAGCGGCAGGACCATGAAATGGCCGAAGGGTTTCGGGTCCGGGAGCCCGAGGATGTCTGCGTAGAAGCGCGCCGAAGCCGCGCGGTCACGGACGTGGACGATGGTGTGGTTCAGCTGCACCGACATTGAGCACTTCCTGAAATCTATGGGGTATGAGCGGCCACGTGTCGGTCGCACCGACGCGGTCGCGCCAGTCCGGCTCGCCCGGCACACGGTGTCGGGTGACCCGAGCCGACGTGGGCCGCGGCGTGCACGCACTGATGGATCCCCAGGCGACCGCGCCTGGCATGAAGCCGAGGCCTGGGACCGGTGAGGCCGTCTCGTCCCGACGAGCTATCCGAACCTCGCCCGCGAATTAGTCGGGGCTGTATCAATGCGGTCCGGGGGAACGAGGTCATGCTCTTCCCATGGGAGGAGCCACATACGCATACACGTGTTGCAGGTAGGGGAATCATCAATTCGACCATCGTCCGGATTATTCCGGTCCTTCACAGTTGAGGGTGTAGTCACTGGTTGGATGGTGGCTGGCGCGTCGGTCCCGGGGCAGGTGTCGAGGTCTTCCGAGGGCGGAGGTTCCCACTCTGCCTATCAGGAAGACTTCGACGTGCCTGACGCTACCTTCGGCTGCCCTGACCTGACCACGTTCTGCCCGTCGGTGTGCTGCGCGTGCACGTCCTGCTCCGCGGTGGGACGCCGGGGCCGCAGATGCTCGACCAGTTCCTCGACTGGATTGCGGCCACCCTGCTGTGTGCGGAGCTGAGCAGCTACCGTCCGCTCGGACAGATCCCGCTGGGTGGTTCGGCGCGGCGGTCGCGACAAGGACCATGCTGCTCTTCCACCTGCGTCGACCTGTGCGGATCCGCGGGCGGCGATGCCGTGCCGGGCCCGGACAACTCCCACACTCCCCTCACTAACAGGACGATATACTGTTAGTGACTGTTAGGAGGTGGTGGGAATGACCGATGTGGAGGACCGCTACCTGGCCGGTGAGGTCGACTTCGAAAGCGCCGCCGCCGATGCGCTCGACACTCCGAGTATCGATCGCCGCGATCTGTTGCCCCTGCTGCACGCGCTGCGGGCCGCCACACACCCCGCCGCGTCCCTGGCCGCCCACGAAGCCGACCTCCTCGACGCGGGCGGCGCACCCGAATCCCCTCTCGCCCTGGCCACCGCCGTCGCCGACCGGACCGCACGGATGCGTCGCCTGCTCGACAGCGCCCTGACCGTCGAGCAGGCCGCCGAACGACTCGGCGGGGTCGGCGCCTCCCGCGTCCGACAACGCGTCGGCGACCGCAGTCTGTGGGCGATCAAGCGAGCGAACCGGCTGCTGCTCCCCGACGTACAGTTCACCGACGACGGCCAGGTGCCCGGCCTCGACGCCGTTCTGCGGGCCCTGCCCGAAAACATGCAGCCCCTGTCGATCCACGGTCTGCTGACGACGCCGCAACTGTCCCTTGTCGTCGACGGTGCCCCGAACTCGGTCCTCGACTGGCTGCTCACCGGCGGCACGGTCGAGGACGCCCTGTCGGTCGTCGACCAGTACCTGGCGGCCTGAGCCGCCGATGCCCCCAGCACTACCCCACCCGCCGGGTGTGGAGGCGATCCGCGCGGCCGGAATCACATCCGACGAATACCTGACCCTAGACACCTACACCCTTCTTTGGCGGGTGCACCCCACCCGCGGCGAACACGTCCTGCCGTGGAACACCCTGCGCACCTTCGGTCCGGTCCTGCGGTGCGACCCGCACCCGATGCCGCGCCGGGACCACGCCCGCCACGGGGTCTGGTACGGCGCCGCCGATGTGCCCGGTGCGTTGGCCGAGGCGTTCCAGACCACCCGGGTGATCGATACCCGCACCCGTGTGCCCTACCTGACCGCGGTGCGGTTCACCCGGCCCCTGCATCTCCTCGACGTCGCCGTCCACGGGCCCGGCCGATGGCCGACGCGCGTCGGAGCGAACTTCGCGCTCTCGACCGCGGCACACGGCATCGCCCAGCACTGGGCACGCACCATCCGCGCCGCCCACCCGGATCTCGACGGGCTCGCCTACCGAGGCCGATTCGCCGGTGGACTGTGCGTCGCCCTCTTCACGCCCGCCGCCCAGGCGTTCCCGGATCGGCCCGAGATGACCCTTCCCCTCGACCACCCGGGATTCGCATCACGGTTGGCCGGAGCTGCCGACCTAATCGGCTACGCGATCGAATAACCGCCCGATCACTCGAGTGCTGCGCCCACCCGCCCTCGGACAGGAGTATCCCTGGGAGACAGAGGGTTACCCCCAGGGATACAGCGGACAGGCAGAGGGAGTATCAGACCTTGCGGCGATCGCGGTCCCCTCACCAGTCATCGCAATCGTCCTGAAAACTCGTCGAGCTGTCGAACGAACACCTCACCCTTCCCGAGCTCAGTACCGTCGACGATCGGCACCTCCCGCCCGGCCACCCGGTAGACGTAGGGCGAGCACTGGCTCTGCGTGGGTGTTCGCACCACAATCTCCTGGTCCCCGACGCTGCCACCGACGTCAACGACCTACGAGTACCGCCAGGTAACCGCCTGGAGGAGCTTTCCGGCGACCGGGCAGGACAGTACAGCGTGCGGATCAACTACCAGGTCACAGAGGTGAGTCATCATTCACTCCGAAAACGCGCGCTAATTCAGTCGGCCTCACCCAGCGCTGCCTACAGAGGCCGACGACGGCAAATCGCCAGGTGGACAGACCCGCCCCCTTCGGAAACGACGCCTACCGGTATTGAGGTTAGAAATAGACATCCTGCAACTGGTGAATCGATCCGGCGTCTCCCTCGAGTTCGACGACAGACCCATCCCTCAGGACGTACAACCGATCACAGACACTCGAAAGCGTCTGAATATTCTGATCGACGACAAGCACACCCTCACCGTTTTCGCGGGCCAGGTCCGACAACACCTGTAGCGCTTCGCTTGTCGCCTTGGGCGATAGCCCCAGACTGAGTTCGTCCACCATCAGAATGGAAGGTTCGGCGGCAAGTCCCCGGGCTATCGCCAGCATCTGTTGTTGACCGCCGCTCAATAGCCCTGCGGGGCGGTCCAACAGGGACCTGAGCCCCGGGAACCGGTCCAAAATCTGATCTAGGTCCTCATTCGTCAATTTGTGGCCGACCGCCAAGGCCCCGACCTGCAGATTGGCCAGCGCAGAAAGCGATCCGACTACGCCCCGGCCCTCGGGTACATGGATCAACCCAGATCTGGCCGCCGCCACTGGCGACGAAGGAACCGGCATCGAATCCATGGTGACAAGACCCTCTCCGCGGGGGATCACCCCGGACAGAGCGCGTAGTAGTGTCGTCTTTCCCGCGCCATTCCTGCCTGTAAGGCCGACGAGTTCTCCGCGGGAGACATGCAGGGAAACCTTGTCGAGAACGCGCGTGGGTCCGTATCCGACGGTCAGGTCGGTAACCGCCAAGCCTTGTGACGACAGATTCACGCTGAGCGATTCCGCCTGAGGAATCTTCGAGGAAGATAGGGCGCCAACTGACCCAGCCACGCGGACCGCGGTTGACTGGACTGGGTTGGAGTCCGATTCACGCTCCGGGTCCGGCAGTTCGACCGGCTTGCCGACGAAGGCTTCCAGTACCCGCTCGTCGCGCGTGACGTGGTTTGGTTCTCCGGAGGCCAAAACCTCCCCGCCGTCCAGAACCGTGACGGTATCGGCTACTCGCCGCACGAACGCAATATGGTGGGCGACGAGTAGAATCGTGACTCTCCCACTGCTGCGTAGTTTTCGAATCGCATTCTCCACACAGTGGATCTCATGTTCACCCAGTCCGGCTGTGGGTTCGTCGAGCAACAAGACCTTCGGCTCCGACACAAAGGACCTGGCCAGGTCGACCAGTTTCCTGTCAGCCAGAGAGATTTCATCTGCCCTCTTGTTCCACACAGACGCGGATACGCCGACGAGAAACAAGGCCTCCTCGCACCTGGTTCGAATATCGGCATCCGTTTTTCGGCCGGGCGTCGGGCGCAACAGATCTACCAGCAGCCAGCGACGGTGCTGATGCAAAAGACCTAGGGCAACGTTCTCTACCGCGGACAAGTCATCAACGAGCGAGGGATTCTGAAAGGTGCGTCCGACTCCCGTCGCACGGATTTCTGGTGGCGACATCGTGGTGGTTTCGCGACCATTGATCCTGATCTCGCCACTTGTCGGTCGGAGCAGGCCGGTGACCGTGTTGATCAACGTTGTCTTACCGGCGCCGTTTGGACCGATCAAGGCATGGATCCGACCGTGCCCTACCGCGAGATCGACTCCATGAAGTACCTGCGCCCCATCAAAAGCGACACCAACGCCGGCAAGCTCGATCGCGGCGACCTCGGTCCTTGCAGTCGCGGTATCTTCCGCAGAATTCTGGCCCCGGCCCAGCGCCGTACGATCGAGATCCTGGGATGAGGGCTCGCCGGCGTCAGCGCTATCGAGATCGCCGGTCATGTCCACCGCAGTGCCGGAACGCTCGGGTGCTCGCCGCGCGACAGTGCCTTTCCCCCACAAGTGAACTCCACCACTCCACTTCGACAGCGCACCCAGAATCCCCGCCGGAGCCAGCACGACAAAGACAAGGAAGGTGATGCTTGCGTATAGGGCCTGGTTCTCAGGAGCGCCGTGAAACACGGCAGGCAACACTGCGAAGAACAGCCCACCGAGCAATGGGCCCGACAAGGTTCCTTGCCCACCCACGACAACCATCGCGACCAGCGTGATGGACGCCGCCACCCCGAACGAATCTGGGGTGATCACCGTAAGCCCTTGGGAGATCACAATTCCTGCCAACGCTGCACCGAGTCCTGTAAAGACAAACGCGGTCCATTTAGCGTGCTTGACCCTGACGCCCAGCAAGGAAGCAACCTGCTCGCTCGAGCGTATCAACCGTAGCTCGTGCCCGCGCCGTCCACTGCCGAAATTTGAGGAGGTGAAGAGAACGAGCGCCAAGAAGCAGAGCGCAAGAAAATACAGCCCAGCGCCGTTTCCGAGGTCGACGCCGAGAACGAGGAGCTCCGGAACCAGCAGACCAGACTGGCTACCCGTAAGACTGACGAACGCACTCGACTGTAGGCCGGCCGCCACGACAAACGCCAGAAAGAACGTGGCCACTGCCGAACCGAAATGCGAAAGTTGAACCACTGCCAGCGCAACGATCCCGCACGCAACCAGGGTGACGCCCAGGCAGACAACGAGCGCCGGAAACGGAGACATCCCCGCGGTCCTCGTGACTGTCCAGGTATACGCGGCAACGGCGACCAAGGCACCATGGCCGAAGGAGATCTCGCCGAGGTGCCCCTGCCACAGGTTCATCCCGACGGCCACGGTGCCCCATGCCATACCGAGTATAAGAATGTACTGCCAGGAGGGGTCACGAACGATCATCCCGAGGGCTGCAAGCGCTACAAGTGTCGCGGACAGGCCCCAGTACCGATAAGGGGACCTTCGCTGCTGTCGCGGTATCGATTGCTCAAACACGATGTACGCTCCGCTCTCCGAAAACTCCCTGGGGACGAATGACCAGGACGGTGATGAGTGCCACGAAGATGACGAGGTTGGCCGCGTCGGGCCCGAAGTAGGTTGCCACTACATTGCTGACGATACCCGCGCTGACGCCGCCGATGACCGCCCCGGTCAGGCTCGTGAGCCCGAAAGCGATCGCTGCCGTAAAGGCATAGAGCAAGTAGCCCTCGAGCATGAATGTCGAGACGTAGGCGTGGTTGGCAGCCAAGAGGCTTACGATTGCGGCCAAGAAGCTGCTGATCCCCCAAGCTATCGCGCACAATCGGTCGCTCCGGACGCCGAGCAACCTGACCGTTTCGCGGGATTCGGCTACCGCGCGAAGTAGCAGACCAGCGCCGGAGAATCTGAAGAAGAGACTGAAGCCACCGAGGAGAATCGCTGCCACGGCGACCGTTTCCATCAGGGAATAGTCGATGCGAACCCCAAGAATACCGACGCTGCCGGAGGTCACAAGCTGTGGAAACTGAAACGGTTGGCCGACTCCCTTCAATCGGTCTATGAATGCGGCCAGTACGAGCGACAGGGCCAGCGTTCTGATGATCACATTCGTCTTGTCCGCCCTCGGCTTGGGACGGATGACGGCGTAGAAGCTGACCACGCCCAAGACTGTGCTGAACAACAACCCCATCACGACGGCCACGACAAGGGAGGCGCCGAAATCGACCATTACAGTCAAGGCGACGAAGACAGCTGCCGTGCCCATCATTCCCTGGGCGAAATTTACTGTCGCGGTTGTCTTGAAAAGCACAACCATCGCAAAGGACATCAGGCCGTACAGCATGCCGACAGCGACGCCGCTCAGAACCGTCTCCAAGAACAGACTCATGACACCTCCAGTGACTATCGGGTAAGCATCACTGCAGAACCGGTACGCTGACCGATTCGACTGCCTCGTACACACCGTCCTTGACAGTGACCGCCGGCAATGACGTCAGGCCCATGTGCGAATCTCGAGAGAACGTTACGGGCGGGATGAGAGGACTGGTCTGATGGTCCCGCATGGAGGCAAACGCATCGGCCAGGCTCTCGCTGCTCGGGTTGGGTCCGGCCATCTCGAGTCCCGCGACCACCGTTTGCGCGATCGCGCACCCGAACGTGGTCACTGTGTCGACCTCCGCGCCGGGGTAGTACTTTTCCACCGCTTCCAGGCACTCGGCTGCGCTCGGGTCCGCAGGTGGCTTGGTAATTGCCAGGCTGAACAGTAGACCGTGCGCACTCGGTGGGGTCCCTTGCAGGAAGGTGTTACCAGGCAGCGAGCTCGTACCCAGGATCGCCTTCTTGGGCAGCGTGTCCTTACCAGCAAGGAAATTGACGATCTTGGTGGTTTCTGCGGGAGCAGACGTGAACACCACATAATCCGGTCGCGCCTCGGCGAGTTGAAGGGCTACCGGCGTCACGTCGGCGCCGAAAGGCACGATTGCCGTGCCGAGAAATGCGCCGCCACCATCGCGCACGGCTGTCTCGACCTTCGCAAGAATGGCATCGTTCTGGTCGGACACCGTGCGGACGAGGAAGACGCTGCCGGCGCCTGTCTTCTGGAAGGCGGCGGACACTACGGCATGCGCCTGGTCGGGAAAGGTGGGGACCAGCGCGAAGGCCTGCGGCACCACCGTGTTCACAAACGACGGACTCGACTTCGCCGGGAAGAGGAGAGGAACGCCCGAAAGCTCGTCACAGACAAAAATATAGCGATCGTCGGTGGCTCGGGCTCGGGCTCGATCGATGCAATTGTCCCGGTTCTGGACAAAGCGGGCGTTCC
>NZ_WVTE01000085.1:0-9387 GCF_009939605.1 Rhodococcus sp. YH1
CCGGGAACCGATCGGTTCCCGGCCCCGTCCGTCGTCCACCCGTCAGCTGCGCTTCTTCTCCTGGCTGCCCGCGAGCGTCCCGAGGTACAGCTCGACGACCTTCGGGTCGTGCATGAGATTCGGCCCGGTGTCGGTATACGCGTTGCGGCCCTGGTCGAGCACGTAGCCGCGGTCGCAGATCTGCAGGCACCGTCGCGCGTTCTGCTCGACCATGATGATCGACACCCCCGCGGCGTTGATCTTCTTGCAGCGGATGAACACCTCGTCCTGGAACATCGGCGACAGGCCCGCCGACGGCTCGTCGAGCAGCAGCACGGACGGATCCATCATCAGCGCCCGGCCCATCGCCACCATCTGCCGCTCACCGCCGGACAGGGCACCGGCCTTGACCTTGCGGCGCTCACCGAGGAGCGGGAACAGCTGCGCGACGAACGCGAAACGTTCCTCGAACTTCTTGGGCCGCAAGTAGATTCCCATCTCGAGGTTCTCCTCGATGGTCAGTGACGGGAACACGTTACGGGTCTGCGGCACGTAGCCGAGACCCTTGCGCACCAGTACGTGCGCGGGCGCGGCGGTGATGTCGTCGCCGCGCAGCGTCACCGTGCCGCGGCGCACCGGGATCAACCCGAACAGCGCCTTGAGCAGGGTCGACTTGCCGGCGCCGTTGGGTCCGATGATGCCGACGATCTCGCCGTCGCGGAGGAAGAAGTTGCAGCCGCGCAGGATGTCGACACCGGGGAAGTACCCGGCGACGATGTCGTCGGCGCGCACCAGCGCCCCCTCGGCGAGACGGGCGTGCTCCTCGGGAGTGGCCGCGCGCTCGGCCGCGGTCATCTGTGCCGGGCTGGGGGAGGGCGTCTCGCTCACGGCTTCTCCTGCGTCGGAGGCTCGGTACCGGTCTCGGGCTGCCCGGCCGCGCCGGGCATGTCGGCGAGGACGGTGGCGCTCGGTTCGGACAGGTCGCCGCCGGACTCGAGGGTGTGGGCCTCGGCCTCCTCGATCGCCACGGCGAGCGCGGCCGTGGCGCCGACGGGGTTGCCCTCGTCGTCGAACTCGAGCGCCTGGTCGTGGTGGCTGCCCAGGTAGGCGTCGACGACGGCCGGACTCGAGGACAGCTGGTCCGGCGGGGCCTCGGCGATCACCGAGCCCTGGGCCATCACCACCACCCAGTCGGAGATGTCGCGGATGACGTCCATGTCGTGTTCGACGAACACCACGGTCATCCCGTCGTCGCGCAGGGCCTTGATGTGCCCGAGGAGGCTCTGCGTCAGCGCGGGATTGACCCCGGCCATCGGCTCGTCGAGCATCACCACCGTCGGCTCGGTCATCAGGGCCCGCGCCATCTCGAGGAGCTTGCGCTGCCCGCCGGACAGGGAGCCGGCCAGGTCGTCGGCCTTCGCGTCCAGGGCGAACCGCGCCAGCAGTTCGCGAGCCCGCTCGGTGACGGCGCGTTCCTGCCGGTGCCACATCCACGGCAGCAGCGCACCGAGCATCCGTTCCCCGCGCTGGTCCGTCGCGCCGAGCCGCACGTTGTCGAGCACCGTCATCTTCGACAGCGCCTTGGTCAGCTGGAACGTCCGCACGATCCCGCGGCGCGCCAGCTGGTGCGGGTGCAGGCCGCCGAGCGGCATCCCGTCCATGCTCCAGGTCCCCGTGTCGGGGCGGTCGAAGCCGGTGAGCAGATTGAACAGCGTGGTCTTGCCGGCGCCGTTCGGCCCGATCAGCCCGGTGATGCACCCCCGCTGAATCTCGAGGTGCGCCACGTCGACCGCTCTGAGGCCGCCGAAGGTGCGGGAGAGCCCGTCCACCACGAGGATCGGATCCGGTTTGGCCGCGCCGGGCTCGCGTGCCACAGAGTCGAACAGCGCGGAGCGCTGCGCCGCGGAGAGGGTCGCGTCAGGCATCGAGCTGCACCTCCCGCTTGTTGCCGAGGATGCCCTGGGGCCGGAACACCATCATGACTGCGATGAGCACACCGAGGAGGATGTAGCGCATCGCCCCGACCTGCTGCTCGGACAGGGCCAGCAGCGGGTCCGGGCCCGAGATGGACTGGCGTAGCAGGGCATCGGGAACGGTGAGCAGGAACCAGAACAGCATCGCGCCGAGCACGGGACCGAACACGGTGGCGGCGCCACCGAGGATCAGGGCGCCGAAGGCGAAGAACGTCTGCGCGGTGGAGTAGAAGTCGGGGTTGATCGACTTGGTCTGTAGCGCGTTGAAGACGCCGCCGAGTCCGCCGATCATGCCGCCGAGCACCAGCGCCTGCATCTTGTACACGAACACGTTCTTGCCGAGCGATCGGGCGGCGTCCTCGTCCTCGCGGACGGCCTTGAGGACCCGGCCCCACGGGCTGTGGCTGAGCAGATACACCAGCCCGCACAGCATCAGCACCAGGGTCCAGCCCACGACCATCGCCCACAGGTCGTCGCCGTAGAACCGCATCCCGAGCAGCGAGTACTGCCGCCCGGAGTCGAACGGGCTGAGCTGCGTGAACGGCCCGGCGAACCCGAACAGGCCGTTGGTCGAGCCGGTCACCGGATCCGAGGCGGTGGACCGGAACACCAGCCGCAGGATCTCGGAGGCGGCGATGGTGACGATGGCGAGGTAGTCGGCGCGCAGCCGCAGCGTGGGGATGCCCAGCACCAGGGCCAGCAGGGCCGAGGCGGCCAGGCCCACGAGGATGCCGAGCCACAGCGGCTGGTCGTAGGTGACGGTCATGATCCCGACGCCGTACCCGCCGAGCAGGGCGAACCCGATCTGGCCGAAGTTGAGCAGTCCGGCGTACCCGAAGTGCAGGTTCAGCCCGATGGCCAGCAGCGCGTAGAAGATCGCCGACGGCCCGATCAACTGGGCGAAGGAAACCTGGAGAACGGCAGCGATGTCCACGGCGGTCACCCGACCCTTGCCCGGCTGCCCAGGATGCCCTGGGGCCGGACGACGAGGATGAGGATCAGCACGAGCAGGCCGCCGATGTACTTCAGGTCGGGGTTGATGACCAGCGTCGACAACTGCACCAGCAGGCCCACGATGACGCAGCCGAGCAACGCCCCGTACGCGGTGCCGAGGCCGCCGAGGGTGATCCCGGCGAACATCAGCAGCAGCAGCTTGAAGCCCATCTCCCACTGCACGCGGCCCCCGAGCTCGGACAGGCCGAAGAGCACGCCGCCCAGGGCGGCCAGCCCACCGCCGAGGGCCCACACGAACCGGACGACGCGTTCGACGTCGATGCCGGAGGCGGCCGCCAGATCCCGGTTGTCGGCCACCGCCCGCATCGCCTTGCCGATGCGGGTGCGCTGGATGAGCAGGGCCACCCCGACCAGCACGACGAGGCTGACCGCGATGCAGGCCAGGTTCACCGGGGTGATCGCGATCGGACCCCATTCCAGCTGGCGCTGGCCCTGATAGTCGGCGAACGCCTCGGCCCGGTCGGAGAACAGCGCGAGGATCAGGTAGCGCAGCGAGATCGCCAGGCCGATGGACACGACCAGCTGTGCGATGAGGCCGGTGCGCCGGCGCCGCAGGGGCGCCCAGATCAGCCCGTTGTTGAGCAGGCCGATGACGATGCCCACCACGATCGCGAGCAGCGTCGCGGGGATCAACTGGATACCCAGGCTGACGTTGAAGATCCACGCGGCCACCGCGCCGAGGGTCACGAGCTCGCCGTGCGCGAAGTTCGTCAGGCCGGTGGTTCCGAAGATCAGGCTCAGCCCGACCCCGGCGATCGCGATCACGAGGCCGAACCGCAGTCCGTCGACGACGGTGCGGATCAGCGTCTCCCACCCCGAGGTGGCGAACCCGGACCGCGACTCGCCGAACGAGAAGATGACCGTGTTCGCCCGGCCGGCGGCGACGTCGCGCTGCACGGCGGCCTGCACGCTCACCCCCTCGGGAAGGGACTGCTCGTCCACCTCGAACGTGTAGGTGCCGGGGGGTACGGTCATCTGCCAGCGCCCGTCGGGCGCCGAGGTGGCCCGGGCGACCTCGGCGCCCGCGGCGTCGCGGGCCCGGACCGTGACCCCGCCGAGGCGCTGCCCGGCGTTGTTGAGACTGCCGCTGACCCGCACCTCCTCGCTCGGCTGCGGCGCGGTGGTGGTCGGCGCCGGGGGTGGGGTGGGTTCCTGCGCGGAGGCCGCCCCGGCTCCGACACCGGCGAGCGCGAGTGCGACGAGCAGGAGCAGGAGCGTCGGGGCGAGCCGAGGTATCGGTGGTCGCCCCCGGAGCGGCACGGATGGGGCCACGCAGGTCCTCCGGATCACGTCGGGTCGTCGAGCGCGGCGCCGGGGGACCGGCGTCGTGGAACCGGACTTTAGCGGCTGCAACCGCTTTCCACGGGGCTCTGCGATTTCCGCCGCGTATCTGTTCTGTTTCGGGTGCCGCGCCGAGCGCACGGTCGCGGAGGGGCCCGGGTTGTCCGAGCCGGTCCCTAGACTGAGGAACCGTGACTCGTGCATCCACCTCCTCCGCGCCCGCCGCCACCGCCGGCGACCGACCGACCCTGTTGCTGCTCGACGGGCATTCCCTGGCGTTCCGCGCGTTCTACGCCCTGCCGGCGGAGAACTTCAAGACCCACAGCGGCCAGACCACCAACGCGGTGTACGGGTTCACCTCCATGCTCATCAACCTGCTGCGCGACGAGCAGCCCACCCACGTCGCCGCGGCCTTCGACGTCAACCGCGACACGTTCCGGGCGGCGGCGTACCCCGAGTACAAGGCCAATCGCAGCTCGGCGCCCGACGAGTTCCGCGGTCAGGTCGACATCACCAAGGACGTGCTCGAGGCGCTGGGCATCCCGGTGATGGCCGAGCCCGGCTACGAGGCCGACGACATCATCGCGACCCTGGCCACGCAGGCCGCCGCCCAGGGGTACCGGGTGCTCGTCGTCACCGGCGACCGGGACTCGCTGCAGTTGGTCACCGACGACGTGACCGTCCTCTATCCCCGGCGCGGGGTGTCGGACCTGACCCGGTTCACGCCCGGGGCGGTGGAGGAGAAGTACGGCCTGACCCCGCAGCAGTACCCCGACTTCGCGGCGCTGCGCGGGGATCCGAGCGACAACCTGCCCTCGATCCCGGGGGTGGGGGAGAAGACCGCCGCCAAATGGATCCGCGAGTTCGGCAGCCTCACCGAGCTCGTCGACCGCGTCGACGAGGTCCGCGGGAAGACCGGTGACGCCCTGCGCGCACACCTGTCCAGCGTGCTGCTCAACCGTCAGCTCACCGAGATGGTGCGGGACATGACCCTGCCCTACACCCCCGATCAGCTGGCCCTGACCCCCTGGGACCGTGACCGCATCCACCGGCTGTTCGACGACCTCGAGTTCAAGGTGCTGCGCGACCGGCTGTTCGCGACCCTCAGCTCGGTCGAGCCGGAGGCCGAGGAGGGCTTCGAGGTGCGCGGCGGCGTGCTCGAGCCGGGCACGCTCGCCGGATGGCTCGCCGCGCACGCCGTGCCGGGCGTGCGGCACGGTATGGCGGTGCTCGGTTCCTGCGTCCCGTACGGCGGCGACGCCACGGCCGTGGCGATCGCCGCGGCCGACGGGGAGGGCGCGTACGTGAGCACCACCACCCTCACGCCCGAGGACGAGGCGGCGCTCGCCGCCTGGCTGGCCGACGCGGCCGTGCCCAAAGCGCTGCACGAGGCGAAGGCGGCCCTGCACGCACTGCGGGGCCGCGGGTGGACGCTGGCCGGGGTCACCAGCGACACCGCCCTCGCCGCCTACCTCGTGCGTCCCGGTCAGCGCACCTTCAACCTCGACGACCTGTCCCTGCGCTACCTCAAGCGGGAGCTTCGGGTGGAGGAGTCGGGGGAGCAGCAGCTCTCGCTGCTCGACGACGCCGACGCCGCCGACGCGAAGGCCGCGGAGGCGGCGATTCTGCGGGCCCGTGCGGTGGTGGACCTCGCCGCGGCCCTGGACACCGAGCTCGAGGGGATCGAGTCCACCGCCCTGCTGACCGACATGGAACTGCCCCTGCTGGGTGTGCTCGCCGACCTCGAGACGACCGGAATCGCGGTCGAGGCCGGACGGTTGGACGACCTGCAGTCCGGCTTCGCCGCGGACGTCGCCGCCGCGGCGTCGGCCGCCTACGACGTGATCGGCAAGCAGATCAACCTCGGCTCACCGAAGCAACTGCAGGTGGTGTTGTTCGACGAGTTGGGGATGCCGAAGACGAAGAAGACCAAGACCGGCTACACCACCGACGCCGAGGCGCTGCAGAATCTGTTCGAGCAGACCGGGCACCCGTTCCTCGAGCACCTGCTCGCGCACCGGGAAGCGATGAAGATGAAGACCACGGTCGACGGCCTGGTCAAGTCCATCGCCGACGACGGCCGGATCCACACCACCTTCAACCAGACCGTGGCCGCCACCGGCCGGTTGTCCTCGACCGAGCCGAACCTGCAGAACATCCCGGTGCGCACGGAGGCGGGCCGGCACATCCGCGACGCGTTCGTCGTCGGCCCCGGCTACGACCTGCTGCTCACCGCGGACTACAGCCAGATCGAGATGCGGATCATGGCGCACCTCTCCGGCGACGAGGGCCTGATCGAGGCGTTCAACACCGGCGAGGACCTGCACAGCTTCGTCGGTTCCCGGGCGTTCGGGGTGCCGATCGAGGAGGTCACTCCGGAGCTGCGGCGACGGGTCAAGGCGATGTCGTACGGGCTGGCCTACGGGCTCAGCGCGTACGGGCTGGCGCAGCAGCTGAAGATCTCCACCGAAGAGGCCCGCGAACAGATGGAGGCCTACTTCAACCGCTTCGGCGGCGTGCGCGACTACCTGCACGCCGTCGTCGAGCAGGCCCGCAAGGACGGCTACACCTCCACCCTCTACGGCCGCAGGCGCTACCTGCCGGATCTGAACAGCGACAACCGTCAGCGCCGGGAGGTCGCCGAGCGGGCCGCGCTCAACGCCCCGATCCAGGGCACCGCCGCCGACATCATCAAGGTCGCGATGATCGACGTGCAGACGGCGCTGCGCGGGGCCGGGTTGCGCTCGCGCATGCTCCTGCAGGTGCACGACGAACTGGTGCTCGAGGTGACCGCCGACGAGCGCGAACAGGTGCAGCAGCTGGTGCGGGACAAGATGGCCTCGGTCATCGACCTGTCGGTTCCGCTGGACGTCTCGGTCGGCTTCGGGCGCAGCTGGGACGCCGCCGCGCACTGACCCCGACACGGCGGTGCGCACGTCCCGTCGCCCTGTCGCGGCGGGACGTGCGCACCCGGGGTCGCTCAGCCCTGCTTCTGGTTCTGTTCGGCGATCTGGCGGCGCACCTCGTCCATGTCGAGGGCCTTGACCTGGGTCACGAGGTCCTCGAGCGCGGCCGGGGGCAGGGCCCCGGCCTGGTTGAACACGAGGACGCCTTCGCGGAACGCCATGATCGTCGGGATGGACCGGATGTTCGCCGCCGCCGCGATGCCCTGTTCGGCCTCGGTGTCCACCTTGGCGTGCACGACATCCGGATGCTTTTCCGACGACGACTCGAAGGTGGGGGCGAAGGAGCGGCACGGCCCGCACCACGATGCCCAGAAGTCGACGAGAACCACGTCGTTACCGGTGATGATGTCGTCGAAGTTCTGCTGCGTGAGAGTCTGGGTGGCCACGGGGATCCTTTCGGTCGGGTACTGATCGCGTCAACGTCGTGTCGCGACCGTTTCTTCCCGCGGGTACCCGTTCTGCCCGTCGATACCCCCGTCGATACCTGCTGCGCCGGCTCCGAGCGCGTCCGTGGGCACCCGGTGGGTCACCGCACGCGGGCGGGTTCGGTGCGGAAGGTGCGACGGTAGCTGTGCGGGGTGGTGCGGCGCAGGCGCAGGAAGTGCTGCCGCAGGACCGCGGCCGTCCCGAAGCCGACGCGGTCGGCGATGACGTCGACGGGCAGGTCGGTGGTCTCGAGCAACCGTTGGGCTGCGAGGACCCGTTGATCGCGCAGCCAGCGGGCGGGCGTCGTCCCGGTCTCGGCCAGGAACCGCCGCGCGAAGGTCCGCGCGGACATGTGCGCCTTCGCGGCGAGCGCCGCCACGGGCAGATCCTCGTCGAGGTGCTCGGTCATCCAGTCGAGCAGGGGTGCGAGTGTCTCGGCGGGTGCCGTGGGCAGCGGCATGGCGACGTACTGGGCCTGCCCGCCGTCGCGGTGCGGCGGGACCACCATCCGGCGCGCGATGCCGTTGGCCACGTCGGAGCCCTGTTCCTTGCGGACGATGTGCAGGCACAGGTCGATTCCGGCGGCGGTGCCGGCACTGGTGAACACCGGGTCGTCGTCGACGTAGAGCACGTCCGGATCGACCTTCGCGGCCGGGAAGCGTTCGGCCAGCCGCGGGGCGTGGCGCCAGTGGGTGGTGCAGCGGCGATCGTCGAGCAGGCCGGCGGCGCCCAGCACGAACGCTCCCGTGCACAGGCTCGCGACCCGCGTGCCACGGTCCACCGCCGCCCGCAGCTTGGCGAACAGCGGCTGCAGGTCGGCGATCTCGTCGGCGACGCCGCACACGAACGACTCGTCCAGGTCGGCGATTCCGGTGCCGCCGGCGGGAATCACGATCAGATCCGCGTCGTCGAGGCGATCGAGATCGTAGGGGACGTCGATCGTGTACCCGAACCGGGTGGTGACCGGGCGGGGGCTGCCCGCGACGAGGCTGAAGTCGTACACGGGCAGCCCGTCGTCGGATCGGTCGAAGCCGAACACCTCGCAGGCGACGCCGAGTTCGAAGGCCTCGGTGCGGGGCAACAGCGGCACGACCACCGTCGTCAGCATGCCGCCCAGTCTGCCACCAGGTTGGCCGGAAATCGACGATACGTGTCGTTTCTGCCGCTGTCGGCGGATCGGTCCGCGGACCAGGCTGAGACCATGACCGTCCTCCTGTTCGTCCTCGTCGTGTTCGTGGCGCTCGACGCCCTGGCGCTGGCCGGCCGGACGCCCGATACCCACCGCGAGGAAACCCAGTTCGGCGACTACCGCGTCTGACCCGGCACCGGGCCGCGGCGGCGCGGCGTCACACCACCCGCCACTCGCGTCGCGCCTCGCCGTCCCACCGCCGGATGCCGGCCGACACGCCCGTCAGCTCCCGGGTGCCCGCTCGGGTCGCCGTCAGCGCCGATCCGAGCCGGCCGGGCGGCACCCGGCGGGCCAGTGTCACGTGCGGGGTCCACTCGCCGGGCCGGATGTGCGCCGGGACACCCGGACAACCGTCGATCAGCGCGAACACCATCCGTTGCAGCTCGAGCAGTTCGGCCGTGGGCACCACCAGCCGCGCCACCGTCGCGGTACGCGAGCCGAACAGCACCATCCCCCCGAGCCGCACCGGCAACGGCTCGCCCGTGATCTGCTCCCGCATCGCCCCTTCCACGCCCGGCGGAATCGACGCGGCGACCGCGAGCGTGATGTGCGGGCGGTT
>NZ_WVTE01000086.1:0-66200 GCF_009939605.1 Rhodococcus sp. YH1
CTACGCCTTGGGGACGCGGACGATGAGGGCGTCGCCCTGGCCGCCGCCGCCGCACAGGGCCGCGGCCCCGACACCGCCGCCGCGGCGGGCCAGTTCGAGCGCCAGGTGCAGCACGATCCGGGCCCCGGACATCCCCAGCGGGTGCCCCAGCGCGATGGCGCCGCCGTTGACGTTGATCCGGGCCGGGTCCAGCCCCAGCTCGCGGCCGGAGGCGATCCCGACCGCGGCGAACGCCTCGTTGATCTCCACCAGGTCCAGCCCGGCCGGGTCCAGGCCCTCCCGGGCGCAGGCCTTGGCGATCGCCCGGGCCGGCTGGGACTGCAGCGTCGAGTCCGGGCCGGCGACCACCCCGTGCGCGCCGATCTCGGCGAGCCAGGACAGACCCAACTGTTCGGCCCTGGCCCGGCTCATCACCACCACCGCGGCCGCCCCGTCGGAGATCTGCGACGCCGACCCGGCGGTGACGGTGCCGTCCTTCGCGAACGCCGGCCGCAGCGCCGCCAGCGACTCGGCGGTGGTCTCCGGGCGGATGCCCTCGTCGGCGGTGACCACGACCGGCTCGCCGCGGCGCTGCGGGATCGACACCGGCACGATCTCCGCGTCGAACAGCCCGTCCTTCTGCGCGCGGGCCGCCCGCTGGTGGCTGGCGGCGGCGACGGCGTCCTGCTCGGCGCGGGAGACGAACCGGGTGCCGGTGTTGGCGGCCTCGGTGAGGTTGCCCATGGCCTGGTCGGTGAAGATGTCGTGCAGCCCGTCGAAGGCCATGTGGTCGCGCAGGGTCACATCGCCGTACTTGAACCCGGCCCGGGAGTGCTCGAGCAGGTGCGGGGCCTGGCTCATCGACTCCTGGCCGCCGGCGACGACGATGTCGAACTCGCCGGCGCGGATGAGCTGGTCGGCCAGCGCGATCGCGTCGATGCCGGACAGGCACACCTTGTTCACGGTCAGGGCGGGCACGTCCATCGGGATGCCGGCGGCCACCGCGGCCTGCCGGGCCGGGATCTGGCCGGCGCCGGCGGTGAGCACCTGACCCATGATCACGTACTCGACCTGCTCCGGGGCCACCCCGGCCTTGGCGAGGGCACCGGCGATGGCGACCCCGCCGAGGTCCGAACCGGAGAGGTCCTTCAGGGCGCCCTGCAGACGCCCCATCGGGGTCCGGGCTCCGGCAACGATGACAGAACTGGTCACGATGGGGTCTCCGATCTTGTTGTCGAGCAGTGGTATTCGACTAATTCTCTCAGACGAGCTCGTCGATGCGGATCTCGAGCGGCGCCGCGGTGGCCGCAACGACGTCGTCGACGGTCACGCCCGGCGCGAGCTCGCGCAGCGCGAGGGTCCCGTCGCCGACGACGTCGATCACCGCGAGGTCGGTGATGATCCGGTCGACGACACCCTGGCCGGTGAGGGGCAGGGAACACGTGTCGACGATCTTCGAATTGCCGTCGCGGTCGGTGTGTTCCATGACCACGATGACGCGGCTGGCGCCGTGCACCAGGTCCATGGCGCCGCCCATGCCCTTGACCATCTTGCCGGGAACCATCCAGTTGGCCAGGTCGCCGGTCCGGGAGACCTGCATGCCGCCGAGCACGGCGGTGTCGATGTGCCCGCCGCGGATCATGCCGAACGACAATGCCGAATCGAAGAATGCGGCACCGGGATTGACGGTGACCGTCTCCTTGCCCGCGTTGATCAGGTCCGGGTCGACGTTCTCCTCGGTCGGGTACGGGCCGGTGCCGAGGATGCCGTTCTCCGAGTGCAGCGTCACCTGCACGTCCGGCGGAAGATGACCGGGGATGAGCGTCGGCAGCCCGATGCCCAGGTTGACGTACTCGCCGTCGATCATCTCCGCGGCCGCGCGGGCCGCCATCTGGTCTCGGGTCCATCCCTTGGTGCCGGTCATCGTGCCGCCCCTTCCGTTGCCTGGACTGTCCGCTTCTCGATCCGCTTGTCCTGCGGACCGGTTTCGACGATGCGCTGCACGAAGATTCCCGGCAGGTGCACCTGCGCGGGATCGAGCTCGCCGGGCTCGACGAGTTCCTCGACCTGCGCGATCGTGACCTTCCCGGCCATCGCGGCCAGCGGGTTGAAGTTCATCGCCGTCTTGTCGAAGATCAGGTTGCCGGCGGTGTCGCCCTTGACGGCGTGCACCAGCGCGAAGTCGGCGGTGATGCCCTCCTCCATCACGTACCGCTTGTCGCCGAAGGCCCGGGTCTCCTTCGGCGGGGAGGCCACGGCCACCGAGCCGTCGACGTGGTACCGCCACGGCAGTCCGCCGTCCGCGACGGGGGTGCCGACACCCGCCGGGGTGAAGAACGCGGGGATGCCGGCGCCACCGGCGCGCAGCCGCTCGGCGAGGGTGCCCTGCGGGGTGAGCTCGACCTCGAGCTCACCGGCGAGATACTGGCGGGCGAACTCCTTGTTCTCCCCGACGTAGGAGGCGGTGACCCGGCGGATCTGGCGCGCGTTCAGCAGCAGGCCCAGGCCGTGGTCGTCGACGCCGCAGTTGTTGGAGAACACCTCGAGATCGCCGACGCCGGACTCGACCAGCGCGCGGATCAAGGCGTCGGGGATGCCGCACAACCCGAACCCGCCGACGGCGATCGTCGCGCCGTCGGACACGTCCGCGACGGCGGCCGCGGGCGTGTCGAACACTTTCGTTCCCATCACAGACCCCTTCTCGAGACTTCGGTCCCTCCGGACCCCGGTGCAGGATGCGTTCATTCAATGGACGATGACGCATCGGTCGAGTACCACTACATGCTCTGTGTTTGCCGATTTCAAGGCCTTGCGAGCGGCGCATTCGAGATTGCTCGCCCATCGGAACGTCGATTTCGACGGCGTTCACTGAGTGGACGTATTCTCGTGTCATGGAGGAGGCACAGAGACCCCACGTGATCGGCCGCGTCAGCGCGCTGCTGCGCGCGATCGCCGGGCACGAGCCCACCGGCTCGTCGACCTCGGATCTGGCCCGGGCGACGAACCTCGCGCGCCCGACGGCGCACCGCCTGCTGACTTCGCTCACCGACGAGGGCCTCGTCGACCGCGACCCGAAGACCGGTCGATGGTCGCTGGGGCCCGAGCTGTACCTGCTCGGCTCGCTGGCGGCCGGCCGTTACGACATCACCGACCTCGCCCGCGACATCCTGCGCGACCTCGCACGGGAGACCGGCGAGAGCGCCTTCCTGTCCGCCCGGCGCGGGGACGAGACCGTGTGCCTCGCCAGCGAGGAGGGCAGCTTCCCGCTGCGTTCCCACGTCCTCCACGTCGGGATCCGGCTGCCCCTCGGTGTCGCGTCCGCGGGGCTCGTCATCCTGTCCCACCTGTCCGACCGCGACATCGACGAGTACCTGTCCCGTACCGACCTGACCGCCGGGTGGGGGCCGGACCACAGCCGGCAGGCCGTCGAGGAACGGATCGCCGCGACGCGCCTGGCCGGCTACTCCACCAATCCCGCCCTGCTCGTGGAGGGAAGCTGGGGGATGGGGGCCGCCGTCTTCGACCACCGGGACGCGCCGGCCTGGGCGCTGAGCATCACCGGGGTGGAGAGCCGTTTCCGCGCCGACCGTCGTCCCGAACTCGGGGAACTGCTGCTCCGGCAGGCGCATCGTCTCACCCAGTTGCTGCGCCACCGCCCCCGGCGGTCCGGGTGAGGGACGATCGTCCGGACGCGCACCCGGATCGGGCCGCCGCACCGCCCGCACTCGCGTCGCGTCAGCCCGGCCCTCGCCCCGTGAGCACCGCGCGGGCCATCTCGGCCAGCTGCGCCGGACGCTGTGCGAGGGCGTCGATGTCGACCTCCTGATCGCCCATCGCGCCGGCGCGGAACCTCGCCGCCACACCCTCCGCGATGGCTGCGAGCTTCCACAGCGCGAAGCCCTGGTGATAGCGCAGGTCGTCGAGGTCACGGCCGGTCGTGTCGGCGTACCGGGAGGCGACCGTGTCGACGTCGAGGAAACCGTCGGCGGGATCGGGCGCCCAGCCGATCACGTCGGCCGACGCCCAGGTGGCGGTGAGCCACCCGAGGTCGGCCATCACGTCGCCGATGGTCCACAGCTCCCAGTCCAGAACCGCGCGCACCTGCCCGTCGGTCCCGATCAGCAGGTTGCCCGGCCGGAAGTCGCCGTGCACCAACCCGGTCCACCGTTCGGCGGGCAGCTTCCGGGTCAGGAGCTCGTGGACGTCCCACACGGGCCCGGGACCGACACCGCCGGCGGTGAGCTGACGGCTCCAGCGCCGCAATTGGCGCTCGAGGTAGCTGCCCGGTTTGCCCAGTTGCGCCAGCGGTCCGGTCGTGGTGTCCACCGCGTGGATCACCGCGAGGGTGTCCACGATGCTGCGGGAGGCGGTCGGTCGGTTCGGCCGGGGGATCGCGGCGACCGTCTCGGCATCGTCGAGGACGATGCCCTCGACGTGCTTCATGACGTAGAAGTCCGCCCCCGTCACCGACCGGTCGGTGCAGCAGCCCGTCACCGGCGGCACCGGCACCGGGCCGCCGGCGAGCAGGTCGAGGATGCGCCACTCCCGCACGACGTCGTGGGCGGAGGAGAGCAGTTCCCCGGTCGGCGGCCGGCGCAGGACCCAACGCGTCCCCGCCTCGTCACGGACCCGGTAGGTGAGGTTGGACCGGCCTCCGGTGATCAGTTCGAAGTGCAACGGGGGTGCGACGTCCGGGAGGTGCTCGACGAACCACGCGGTGACGCGCGCTGCGTCGAGGCCGATCGGCTCGCTCGCGGCATCCACCTGAGCCATCGCGCCCTCTCTGCTCGTTCGGATTCGGTGCGGATCCCTCATGCTTACTCGCCTCGCGCACCGATCGGTACGTGCCGTGCCGGACCACCGGGGAAATTCGGGGCGCGGTCCACGCGCCCCAGACGCCGTTGGGCCCTGACCGGGTCCTCCGCCCGCCGGCGACCCGGGACTCGGGGATCGGGCAAGCCCCGTCGAGCCCGCGCCGACCGTGGCCCGGGCCGCCTGCCCCGGTCACATCCGGATGGCCCGAGCGATTGACATCACACCGCCTCGGGCGCAAACTATGCGAGCGCTCAGCAACTTGAATCTGACGTCAAGTTACGTGACTCCCTGCTGTGAAGGAGCACCCGGATGACCGACGCACCCGCCGCGGCGACCCGCGGCGTGGCCACCACCGACGACCTGGTCCTGACCGAGCGGCGCGGCCCCGTCGCCCTGCTCACCCTCAACCGGCCGGCCAAGCTCAACGCCTGGAGCAACGCGCTCGAGGACCGCTACTTCGACCTGCTCGCCGAGGCCGACGACGACCCGCAGGTGCGGGCCGTCGTCGTCACCGGTGCCGGCCGCGGATTCTGCTCCGGCGCCGACCTCGACGACCTGCGCCACGTAGCCGACGCGTCGGACGACGACCTGATGCGGCCACGCCCGCGCGACTTCCCGCTGCGGGTCCGCACACCGCTCGTCGCCGCGATCCGTGGACCCGTCGCGGGACTCGGCCTGGTCGAGGCTCTCTACTGCGACGTCCGCTTCGGCGACCCGACCGCCCGGTTCACCACCGCGTTCGCGCGCCGCGGGCTCATCGCCGAGTACGGCATCAGCTGGCTGCTGCCCCGCCTCGTGGGCCACAGCCGCGCCACGGACCTGCTCCTGTCGAGCCGTATGGTCGACGCGGACGAGGCCCACCGGATCGGCCTGCTCGACCATCTCGTCACCACCGGCGACGTCGTCGACGCCGCCGTCGCCTACGCGACCGACCTCGCCGCGCACTGCTCGCCGCGGTCGATGGCGACGATCAAGCAGCAGCTGCGCGACGACGCCGACCGGTCCTACCCGGACGCGCTCGCCGCCGCGGACCGCCTGATGCGCGAGGCCTTCCGCGGTCCCGACGTCGCCGAGGGCGTCGCCAGTCACCTCGAGCGGCGCGCCCCCGCGTTCGCCGCCCTGCCCGGGAGTGCCCATGCCCCTGCGTGAAACCGTCGGCATCGACCCGGACGCGATCCTGCGCTGGTTCGGCGACCTCGGCATCGAGCACACCGCGCCGCTGACCTTCGACCGCATCGGGCTCGGACAGTCGAACCTGACCTACCTGGTGCAGGACGGCGACGGCCGCCGGTGGGTGCTGCGGCGACCGCCGCTCGGGCACCTACTGGCGTCCGCGCACGACGTCGCGCGCGAGGCCCGCATCCTCTCCGCGCTCGAGGGCACCGACGTGCCGACGCCGAAGGTGTTCGGGCTCACCGACGATCCGGCATTCAGTGACGTGCCGCTGGTGCTCATGGAGTTCGTCGACGGACAGGTGGTGGACCGGATGTCCGTCGCCGAATCCCTGACGCCGGAGCGCCGCCGCCGGATCGGGCTGTCGCTCGCGCGGACGCTCGGCCGGATCCATGCCGTGGACCTCGAACGTACGGGGCTCGACGCCCTCGCCCGCCCCAAGCCGTATGCGGAGCGGCAGCTGCACCGCTGGGCCGGCCAGTGGGAGAAGTCGAAGACCCGCGAGCTGCCCGAACTCGACGACCTGACCCGCCGGCTCCTGGCCGCCGTGCCGCCACAGCACGAAATCACCTTGGTGCACGGTGATTTCCACCTGCGCAACGTCATCACCTCGTGCGAGAGCGGTGACGTCGTCGCCGCGCTGGACTGGGAACTGTCCACCGTCGGCGACCCCCTCGCCGACGTCGGGTCGTTGTTCGCGTACTGGCCCGAGCCGGGGGAGGACACCGGCGGCGACTTCCCCGCCTCCACCCTCGAGGGCTTCCCGAGCCGCGCCGAACTCGCCGCCGTCTACCTGGACGAGACGGGCCGCGACCCGGCGGCGCTGAAGTTCTGGCACGCGCTGGGGCTGTGGAAGGTGGCGGTGATCGCGGAGGGTGTGATGCGCCGCGCCCTCGACGAACCGCAGAACAAGGCCGCGGCCGGCACTCCCACGGTCGCGCGCATCGACGCCCTCGTCCACAAGGCCCGCGAGATCGCCGACGAAGCCGGCATCTGACGCCCCCACCACCCTCGACACGCAGGAGACGACGATGTCCCCCGACGAGCAGACGACCTCGCGCGACCTCTCCGGGCGCGTGAAACACCTTCTGGACCAGTATGATCCGAGCACGACCGGGCCGGAGGACTTCCTCGGCGCTCGGTTCGACGCGGGTCTCGCCTGGGTGCACTTCCCGCCGGGCCACGGCGGACTCGGCCTGCCGCAGAGTCACCAGGCGCAGGTCGAGGCCGAACTGGCCGCCGCCGGAGCACCCCGGCCCGCCGCGGGCCGCAACGGCATCGGCCTGGGCATGGCCGCGCCCACCATCGCGGCGTTCGGCACCGAGGAGCAGAAACGCCGGTTCCTGCGTCCCCTCTACACCGGACGGCACATCTACTGCCAGCTGTTCAGCGAGCCCGGCGCCGGCTCCGACCTGGCCGCCGTCGCGACCCGCGCGGTCCGCGACGGCGACGACTGGATCGTCAACGGCCAGAAGGTGTGGACGTCGGGCGCGCAGAACGCGCAGATGGCGATCCTGGTGGCCCGCACCGACCCGAGCGTGCCCAAGCACGCCGGCCTGACGTACTTCCTGCTGGACATGAGCGATCCGGGCGTCGACGTGCGACCCCTGCGGCAGATCACCGGCGAGGCCGAGTTCAACGAGGTGTTCCTCACCGACGTGCGGGTACCCGACGCCAACCGGCTCGGCTACGAGGGGCAGGGCTGGCGCGTCGCCACGACCACCCTCAACAACGAACGCGTCGCGATCGGCTCCGGCGCGCCCCGCGAGGGCGGCATGATCGGCAAGGTCGCCGCGACGTGGCGCGAGCGTCCCGAGCTGCGCGACCCGGCGCGGCACGACCAGCTGATGCGGCTGTGGGTGGAGGCGGAGGTGACCCGGCTGACCGGAGAACGCCTGCGCCAGCAGCTCGCCGCGGGCCAGCCCGGTCCGGAGGGCTCCGGCATGAAGCTCGCGTTCGCCCGCCTCGCCCAGACCGTGTCGGGATTCGAGGTGGAGTTGCACGGCGAGGACGGCCTCCGATACGACGACTGGACCCTGCGCCGGCCTGAGGCGGTGGACTTCACCGGCCGTGAACCCGGATACCGGTACCTGCGCGCCAAGGGCAACTCGATCGAGGGCGGCACGTCGGAGATCCTGCGCAACGTCGTCGCCGAGCGGGTGCTCGGGCTGCCGCCGGAACACCGTGTGGACAAGGACATTCCGTGGAAGGACCTGGCGCGATGACCGACCTGCTGTACTCCGACACCGAGGACGCCCTGCGGGACAGCGTCCGTCGCGTGCTCACCGATCGCTGCCCACCGTCCGTCGTGGTGACCGCGTACGACGCCGCGCCCGCCGACTTCTCGGGCGTGTGGAAGACGGTCGCCGCCGAACTCGGGCTGGCGGGGCTGCTGGTGCCCGAGTCGCTCGGCGGCGCCGGCGCGAGCACCCGCGAAGCCGCGGTCGTCATGGAGGAGATCGGCCGGGCCGCCGCGCCGGTGCCGTACCTGTCGAGCGCGGTGCTCGCCACCGTCGCGCTGCTGCGCGCCGGCGACACCGGGACCGTGCCGGCCCTCGCGGAGGGCGCCGCGACCGGCGCCCTCGTCGTGCCGTTGTCGACGGCGCCGGACGCCGCGATCACCGGGGTGCATCGCACGGCCGACGGCCTGACCGGACGGGTCACCAGCGTCGCCGGGGCACACGAGGCCGACGTGCTCGTCGTCCCCGTCGCGGGGCCGGACGGCCTCGAACTGCACACCGTCCGGTCGGACGCCGCCGGCGTCACGGTGACCCCGGTGCTGTCGCTGGACATGACCCGGCCGATCGCCGACGTCGAGTTCGCCGGGGCCGCCTCCACCCGCGTCGACGGCGGCGACGCGGCCGCCGCGGTGACCGAGGCGCTGCAGTGCGGGGCGGTGCTGCTCGCCTCCGAGCAGCTCGGGGTGGCCCAGTGGTGCCTCGAGACCACCGTCGCCTACGTCAAGGAGCGCCGCCAGTTCGGCCGCGCCGTCGGTTCGTACCAGGCGATCAAGCACCGGCTCGCCGATCTGTGGCTCGAGGTGGGCGCAGCGCTGTCGGCCGCCCGGTACGCGGCCGACGCGTACGCACGCGGCGACGACGACACCGCGATCGCGGCGGCGGTCGCCCAGTCCTACTGCAGCGACGTCGCCGTCCACGCTGCCGAGGAGTGCATCCAGTTGCACGGCGGCCTCGGCATGACCTGGGAGTACCCGGCGCATCTCTACCTCAAGCGGGCCAAGGCCGATCAGCTCGCGCTCGGCGTCCCGTCCCGGCACCGCGCCCGGCTGGCGGACCTCGTCGGCCTGCCGGTCTCGTGACCGAAACGATTGCGCTGCAACAACACACGAAAGGACAGGTGCCGCCACGATGAGCTGGTACGACGACAGGCCCTGGATGGCCCAGTACGATCCCCGCGTGGCCGAGGTCGGACCCGTCCCGCGACGGACCACGCTCGAGGTGTTCGCCGACGCCGTCGCCGCCGCGCCGGACGGGCCGGCGATCACGTATCTCGGTGCGACGCTGACCTATCGGGAAGTCGACGAGCTGACCGACGGCGTGGCGGCCTACCTGCTCGAACACGGCTTCCGCAGGGGCGACCGGCTGGCCGTATACCTGCAGAACGTGCCGCAGTTCGTCCTCGCGCTGTTCGGCGCGTGGAAGGCCGGCGGCGCGGTGGTGCCGCTGAACCCGATGTACAAGGACGAACTCGACCACATCCTCACCGACGCCGGCGTCGTCGCCGTCGTGTGCGGCGAACAGGCGTGGGCGGACCGGGTGGCGGAGCGGGCCGCCGGGGCGGGCGTGACGATCGCGCTGACCGCGAGCGAACTGGACCTGCAGACCCGGAACGACGAGCGGCTCTTCGCGGGCGTCGAGCGCCGCCGTACGCCGGGCGTCCCCGACCTACTGGAGGTCGCCCGCGAGTGGGCGGGCCGCCCCGTCCCCGATCCGGGCCTGGTCCCCGACGACATCGCGCTCGTCTCCTACACGTCCGGGACGAGCGGACTGCCCAAGGGCGCCACCAACACCCACGCGAACCTCACCGTCAACTGCGTACTGCTGCGCCTGTACGACGAGATTCCGGCGGGTTCGCCGATCTTCGCTCTCGCGCCGCTGTTCCACATCACCGGGATGGTCGTCCAGTTGCTCACCGCGGTGGAACTGGCCGGTCCGCTGGTGCTGGCCTACCGCTTCGACGCCGGGGTGGTGCTCGACGTCCTGAAGCGGGAGCGGCCCGCGTTCATGGTCGGCCCGTCGACCGCGTACATGGCGCTGCTGGCGCATCCGTCGTTCTCGTCGGACGCGTTCGAGTCGCTCCTGACCCTCAACTCCGGTGGCGCGCCGCTGCCACCGGCCATCGTCGAGCGCTTCCGCGAGCGGACCGGCCTCTACATCCGCAACGGTTACGGCCTGACGGAGACCAGCGCGCCCTGTGTCGTCGTGCCCTCCGGCCGCGAGGCGCCGGTGGATCCGGACTCGGGCACGCTGTCGATCGGCCTGCCGCTGCCCACCGCGATGGTGCGCATCGTCGACGAGGACGGCAAGGACCTCGGACCGGGCGAGGTCGGGGAGATCGCCGTCGAGGGTCCCATGGTCGTCCCCGCCTACTGGAACCTGCCCGAGGCCACCGCCGAATCCATCCCGGGCGGGCGGCTGCTGACCGGTGACGTCGGCTTCATGGACGCACAGGGCTGGGTGTACGTGGTCGACCGCAAGAAGGACATGATCAATGCCTCCGGGTTCAAGGTCTGGCCCCGCGAGGTGGAGGACGTGCTCTACCGGCATCCGGCGGTCCGCGAGGCCGCGGTCGTCGGCGTGCCCGACTCCTACCGCGGCGAGTCGGTCGCTGCGTTCGTGAGCCTGCGCCCGGACCAGGACGTCGACCCGGACGAGCTGGTGGCGTGGTGCCGCGACCGGCTGGCCACCTACAAGGCCCCGCGGTCGGTCGAGATCCTGGACGAGCTGCCCAAGACCACCAGCGGGAAGATCCTGCGCCGCGAGATGCGCAGGGTCGCGTCGTCCTGACCCGAGGAGGGAAACACGTGCCGAGCATCGACGAGGTTCTGGGCCTGCGCGAAATCGCCCCGGCGACGTTCCGCGCCGACCCGGTGCCGACCGAGATGGAGCGGACCTTCGGCGGCCAGGTCGCCGGGCAGGCGCTTTCCGCGGCGGCACGGACCGTGCCGCCCGAGTTCGGCGTGCACTCGGTGCACGGGCACTTCCTGCGCCCCGGCCGGCCGCTCGACCCCACCGACTATCGGGTGGACGCCGTGCGGGACGGCGGCAGCTTCCGCACCCGGTACGTCACCGCGGTCCAGGACGGCGAGACGGTGTTCACACTGACCGCCTCGTTCCACCGCGGCGACGACGGGTACACCCATCAGGCGGCCATGCCGGCGACGGCCGGACCGGAAGAGATCGCGGAGAACGGCCGCCCGTGGGCCGCGTGGTACGACTTCCCGGAATGGGACGACTGGGAGCGCCGCTGGCTCCCTGCGGACGAGGCCACGCCCGACGTGCCGTCGCGCCGGCGGTTGTGGATACGGCACCGCACCCCCCTGCCCGACGACCCGGTCCTGCACGCCTGCGCCCTGACGTACTGCAGCGACATGGCGCTGCTCGACATCGCCGTCCTACCGCATCCCGACAGGCCGATCCAGGGAGCGTCCCTCGATCACGCCGTGTGGTTCCTGCGGCCGTTCCGGGTGGACGAATGGCTGCTGTTCGATCAGGTGTCGCCGTCGTCCGAATCGGGGCGCGCCCTGATCCAGGGACAGATCTTCGACACGGCCGGACGACTGGTCGCCGCCGTCGCGCAGGAGGGCATGGTGCGGTTCCACACCGAGCGCGCCGCGGCGGTCGGCGCCGGACGCGCGGAAGGCCGGGCGGAATGAACCTCGCTGCACCCATCTCCGAACGCACCGCCGTCCTGGTCGACTTCGGCGGGGTGATCACCACGAGCGTGTTCGCCGCGTTCGAGGAGTTCGGCGCGACACTCGGCGATCCGGGACTGCCGCTGCGGCTGCTCGGCGGCGACCCGATCTCGCGCGGGCTGCTCGCCGAGCACGAGTCGGGGCGCATCGACGCGGAGGAGTTCGAGCAGGGCTTCGCCGAGCGGTTGCGCGCCCACGGGGCGGCCGTGACCGCGGAGGGACTCGCCGCCCGGATGCAGGCCGGGATGCGGCGCGACGACCGGACGGTGGCCCTCGTCGACGACCTCCGGGCGGCCGGCGTGCCGGTCGCATTGGTGTCCAACGCCTTCGGCCGGGACTGCTATGCCGGCTTCGACCTGGCCGCGCTCGCGGACGAGGTGGTGATCTCCGCCGAGATCGGCATCCGCAAGCCGTCGCGCCGCATCTACGCCCTCGCGTGCGAGCGGCTGGGGGTGGCGCCCGAGCAGGCCGTGATGGTCGACGACCTGCAGCAGAACCTCGACGGGGCGGCGCGGATCGGCATCGCCGGCGTGCTGCACACCGACGCCGACACCACGCGCCTCGAGCTCGCCGAGCGGTTCGGCTTCGTGACGGGACGAGTGCCCGGTCAGGTGTGAGCCGTCGGCGCGCGGGTACCCGCCACCCATGACCAACGCACAGCCCCACAGCCCCGACGCCGCGACGGTCGACGTCGCGGGTTCGCCGGACGAGTCGGTCAAGGAGACCCAGCTGCTGCAGGTGCTGACCAAGGCGGCGAACACCCTCAACGAAGCCGGGGTGCCGTTCGCGGTCGGCGGTGGATGCGCGGTGTACGCGCGCGGTGGGCCCGCGTCCGACCACGACGTGGACCTGTTCGTCCGCCCCCGGGACGTGGACGCCGCGCGGGAGGCGCTCGTCGCCGCCGGCATGCGTCCGGTCGATCCGCCCGAGAACTGGCTGAGCAAGGTCTACGAGGGGGAGCATCTCGTGGACCTGATCTTCCGCCCCAACGACCGGGACGTCGACGATTCGATGCTCGCCCGCGCCCAGTGGATGCGCATCGGCCCGACCGCGGCGCCGGTGATCAGCGGCACCGACCTGATGAGCGACAAGCTCAACGTGCTCGACGCGCACCGCTGCGACTTCGCGCCGCTGCTGCGCATCGCCCGCGCCCTGCGCGAGCAGGTGGACTGGGCCCAGGTGGCCACCGCCACGGCGGCGTCGCCGTACGCCCGCGCCTTCCTCGGCCTGCTCGCCGACCTGGGCATCATCGAACCCGGCTCGGAGGTCCGGCCATGAGTCACGAACACCCGGAGCAGGATCACCCGCAGTATGTGGTGGCGCACCTGCACCGCGCCCTGGCCGAGGATCCCCGCACCGCCGAACAGGGCGTGCGCGTCACGATCCGCGGCACCGACGTGTACCTGACCGGCGAGGTCGCCAGCGCCGCACGCCGCGACGCGCTGACCGTGGTGGTACAGGAACAGCTACCGGACGTCACCGTCCACAACGACGTGCACGTGGTCGACTCGCGCGACCCCGGAACCTCGGTGGAGGAACTGCGATGAGGATTGCCGCCGTCGGCGACGTACACCTGGCCGAGGACGCCCGCGGCCATCTGCGGCCCGCCCTCGAACACCTGCACGAGCATGCCGACGTGCTGCTGCTCGCCGGTGATCTCACCCGGCACGGCACCGTCGACGAGGCGCGCGTCGTCGCCGACGAGTTCGGCGACCTGCCGGTGCCCGTCGTCGGGGTGCTCGGCAATCACGACTACCACAGCGACGCCGCGGACGAGATCACCGAACTGCTCCGCGACCGGGGCATCGTCATGCTCGAGGGTGAGTCGGTCGTCCTCGAGGTGGACGGGGCGCGGCTCGGTGTGGCGGGGACCAAGGGATTCGGCGGGGGTTTCGCGGGCAAGTGCGCGAGCGCGTTCGGTGAGCCGGAGATGAAGCAGTTCGCCGGGCACACCGTGGAACTGGCCGACAGGTTCCGCAGCGCCGTCGCCGAGCTCGACGGTGCCGACGTCCGCGTCGGGCTGCTGCACTACTCGCCGATCAGCGACACCCTGCGCGGCGAACCCGCCGAGATCTACCCGTTCCTCGGGTCGTATCTGCTCGGCGAACCGGTCGACGAGTTCCACCTGGACCTGGCCGTGCACGGGCACGCGCACGCCGGGTGCGAGCGCGGCACCACCCCGGGCGGCGTGCGGGTCCGCAACGTCGCGCAGCCGGTCATCCGCACCGCCTACGCGGTCTACCGGTTCGAGAACTGATCGCTGGGGCCGGTCGCGGGGTGGCGGGCCCGACACTCGACCACCCCGCGCGAGCCCTCAGGCGTCGTCGGTCATCTTCAGCACGAGCTTGCCGGTGTTCGCACCGTCGAACAGCATGTTGAGCGTGCGCCCGAAGGCCTCGGCGCCGCCGCTCTCGACCTGCTCGCGGGTGACCAGTTCGCCGCGGCGGATCCACTCCGACACCGCGGCCATGCCCTCGGGGAAGCGGTCGAGGTAGTCGAAGACGATGAACCCGGCCATGGAGGCCCGGTTCACCAGCAGGGACAGGTAGCGTGACGGCCCCGGCTGCGGGTCGGTCGCGTTGTATCCGGAGATGGCACCGCACAACACGACTCGCGCATTCTTGCGCAGCACGGCGAGCGCCGAGTCGAGCGTCTCACCGCCGACGTTGTCGAAGTAGATGTCGATCCCGTCCGGCGCGGCGGCGTGCAGCGCCCGGCCCACGGAACCGGCCTTGTAGTCGATGGCGGCGTCGAAGCCCAGTTCGTCGGTGAGCCACGCGCACTTGTCGGGCCCGCCGGCGATGCCGATGACGCGACACCCGCTCAGTTTGGCGATCTGCCCGGCGATGCTGCCGACGGCCCCGGCGGCGCCCGAGACGAGCACGGTGTCGCCCGGCTTCATCCGCCCGACGTCGACGAGGCCGAAATATGCTGTCATGCCAGGGAATCCGAGGGCGCCCAGCCACACCGGCGGGGCCGCAAGGGATTCGTCGACCGGGACGACGCCGCTACCGTCGGAGACGGCGTAGTCGCACACCCCGAAGTGTCCCGAGACGAGTTGCCCCTCCTTGTAGTCGTCGTGCCGGGATTCGTGTACCCGGCCGACGGCATGGGCGCGCATGATCTCGCCGATCGCGACCGGCGGGATGTACGAACGGACGTCGTTCAGCCACCCCCGCATGGCGGGGTCGAGGGAGACATACTCGACGCGGACGGTGAACTCGCCGTCGGCGGGCCGCGGAACGGGTGCGGTGGTGATGTCCCAGGTGGACTCGTCGGGGCGGCCGACCGGTCGTCGCGCCAATCGGACCTGCTTGTTCACGGACGCCATGCATATTCCTTTCGGCAGCGGAACGTCTACTGCGGTGCGGTGATTCGGACTCCTCGCGAGAATTCCGGGCAGTTGAATCCGACACCGGATTCAACTATACATGGCGGGTGACCGGGATCACCCCGGCCGTCGCGGATGCCCCGAGAAACGGAAGGTCGACATGACACGCCAGCTCGACACGGTCCCCACCGATTCCGATGCGCTCGAGGCCGCGCTCGCCGAGATCCGGCGGGTGCAGGAGGCCCACTGGCCGCCGGAGGTGCCGCGCACGGTGGAGTACCCGATCGAGGGTCGCGGGCTCGTGGACTACCTGCGGCACTGGGCGAGCGTGCGTCCCCACGCCCCCGCGATCGAGTTCTACGGTCGCACCGTCGGCTATGCCGAGTACGACGACCTCTCCGACCGGTTCGCCGGCTGGCTGCTCGCCCGCGGCGCCCGGGCCGGCGACCGCGTCGGTGTCCACCTCGGCAACTGCCCGCAGTTCCACGTCGCGATGCTCGGGATCCTCAAGATCGGCGCCGTCCACGTGCCCGTGAACCCGATGCTGCGCGAGCACGAACTCGCCCACGAGCTCGCCGACGCCGGCGTCACGATCCTGCTCACGCAGCCCGAACTGCTCCCGCTCGTGGAAGCGGTCCGGCCGCGCACCCCTGTGCGGCACGTCGCCGTCACCGCCCTCGGCGACATGCTCGCCGGTGTGGCGCCGGGGGAGGTGCCACCGCCCTTCCCGGTCGCCGATTCCGCCGTCGGCGACTGGGCGGGCATCGTCGACAGCCCCCGCGCTCCTGCCGTCGCGACCGATCCGGACGCGCTCGCCGCGCTGAACTACACCGGTGGCACCACCGGCATGCCGAAGGGCTGTGAGCACACCCAGTGGCACATGGTCTACACCGCCGCCGCGGCCACCGTCGGCGGCGGCCGCCGGGTGGGGGAGACGACGGTGGTGCTCAACTACCTGCCCATGTTCTGGATCGCCGGCGAGGTTTTCGGCATCCTCAATCCCCTCGTCAACGGCGGCACCGTCGTGCTGATGACCCGGTGGGACGCGGACGCCGCGCCGGCCCTCGTCGAGCGGCACGGAGTCACCAGCACGGTCGGCACCGTCGACAACTACGTGGAGCTGATGGAGGCGCCCGGCTTCGACGGCAGCCGCGCCGCCAGCCTCGACAACGCCATGGCGGTGTCGTTCGTGCTGAAGCTGGATCCGGCGATCCGCCGGCGGTGGCGCGACGCGACCGGCCACACCCTGCGGGAGGCGAGCTACGGCATGACCGAGACGAACACCGCCGACACCTTCACCCTCGGCTTCCAGGACGGCGACGTCGACCTCGAGAGCGAGCCCGTGTTCTGCGGCCTGCCGGTGCCGGGCACCGACATCCTGATCGTCGACGAGACGGGCGCTCCGGTGCCGATCGGCGCGACCGGGCAGATCATCGTGCGCAGCCCCTCGGTGACGACCGGGTACTACCGCAATGCCGAGGCCACCGCGGACTCGTTCCAGGGCGCCTGGTTGCGCACCGGTGACGTCGGTCGGTTCGACGAGCGGGGCGCGCTGCACTATCTCGCCCGCAACAAGGAGATGATCAAGACCAACGGCATGAGCGTCTTCCCCGCCGAGGTCGAGGCGCTGCTGCGCATGCATCCGGACGTCGCGACGGTCGCGGTGGTCCCCAAGTCCGACCCGGACAGGGGACAGGTCGCGTTCGCGTTCGTCCAGCCGGTCCCCGGCGCGGCCGTCACGGCCGAGGGGCTCGTGGCGTGGGCGCGGGAGAACATGGCCGGCTACAAGGTGCCGATCGTCGAACTCGTGGCTGCGCTGCCCATGACCGCCACCGGCAAGATCCGCAAGGGCGACCTGTTCGCGCGGGCGGAGGAGCGCAACTAGGGCGGGCCGGAGCCGGGCCGGGAGGGGTGCAGCGCAGCCTCCCCAGCCGACCTCAATGATTGGTAGGCTAACCAAACCAAGGATAGCCTGAGCTATCTTCTTGTGCGATCGATCCATCCGCGGCTGCGGCCCCAGAGCACGGAAGAGCGACCAATGACCGACCGATCCTGCAACGACAGCGGTGACTCGCCGTCGCCGGACGGCGAACCACCGGAACTCCTCGACCTCGTCGGGATCGGATTCGGGCCCGCCAATCTCGCTTTGGCGATCGCCGTCGAAGAACACAATGCCGACGCCCCGCACGATCCCGTGCGGGCACGGTTCTTCGACCGGCAACCCGCCTTCGCGTGGCATCCCGGCATGCTCCTCGAGGGCGCCACCATGCAGATCGCCTTCCCGAAGGACCTGGTCACCTTCCGCAACCCCACGAGTCCCTACACCTTCTTCGCCTACCTGCACGACCGGGGCCGGCTCGTAGACTTCGTCAACCACCAGACGTTCTTCCCGACGCGGCACGAATTCCAGGACTACCTGCAGTGGGCGGCCGGCCGCGTCGACGCCGACGTGCGCTACGGCACCGAGGTCACCGCGGTCGAGGCCGTGCACGACGAGGCAGGCATCGCCGACCGCCTCGCCGTCCACACCGCCGACGGCACCGTCGTGCACGCCCGAAACGTCGTCGTCGGCGTGGGGTTGCGGCCCCGCATCCCCGCGTGGGCCACCGAGACCGCGCGCTGCTTCCACAACCACCGGTTCCTGTTCCATCTGGCCGAGATGCCCGCGCCCGTGCACCAGCGGTTCGTCGTCGTCGGCGCCGGCCAGAGCGCCGCCGAGGTGGTGCAGTACCTGCACAGCCACTATCCGCAGGCCGAAGTGCACAACGTCTTCGCCCGCTTCGGCTACAGCCCCGCCGACGACAGTCCGTACGCCAACCGCATCTTCGACCCGGCCACCGTCGACGAACTGCACGCCGCACCCGAGGCCGAGCGGGCACGACTGCTCGCCCTGCACCGCGGCACCAACTACTCCGTCGTCGACCCCGACCTGATCACCGCGCTGTACGCGGCCGAGTACCGCGAACGCGTCAGCGGACGGCGGCGGCTGTTCATGCGGCGCGCCTCCGAGATCGCCGCGGTCACCGAGACGACCACCGGAATCGAGGTGGACGTGCGCAGCACGATCGACGGACTCACCGACACCCTGATGTGCGACGCCGTCGTCCTCGCCACCGGGTTCGAGCCCGCCCCGCTGCCGCCCCTGCTCGGCGCCCTCGCTTCCGCGTCGTCGCCGCTGCGCACGGTCGACCGGGACTACCGGCTGCCCACCGCCGGCGACGTCCGTGCCGGGATCTATCTGCAGGGCGGCACCGAGAAGACCCACGGGTTGACGGCGTCGCTGCTGTCGAACGTGGCGATCCGGTCCGGGGAGATCCTCGGATCCGTCCTCGAGCGGCGCGGAGGAAAACTACCAGCGGGTCATGACCGGACCCCCGGGCTTGCTAGGGTACGAAAGCAGCACACCTATGCGACAAGTGAGGCGAGATGAGCACGAATCCTTTTGACGACGAAGACGGCCGCTTCTACGTCCTCATGAACGACGAGGAGCAGTACTCGCTGTGGCCGACTTTCTCCGAGGTGCCGCAGGGGTGGCGCGTGGTGTTCGGGGAGGAGTCGCGTGCAGCATGCGTCGAGTACGTGGAGAAGAACTGGACCGACATGCGGCCGAAGAGCCTGCGTGACGCCATGGAGGCAGACGAGAAGGCCCGCAACGCGGGCGCCTGACCTGCCGCGGTAACCGCGTCGACCGAGAGTCACCCCGTGGGTGCACCACCCGCGGAGTGACTCTCGTGGCGTTTCGAGCCCCGGTACGGACGCACCCGCCGGACGCGGCGCAACTGCGGCCGGCGAAGCGACCCCGCCCGCAGCACGCTCCGCGGATGCCGGACCGTGCGGGCCAGCCACTCGCCGAGCGTCACCCCTGCCGCCAGCGCGCACCCGATGCCGAACGCCGAGAACAGCGCGGTCAGCCCGAGCAGCAGTTCGCTGCCGATCACCGCGTACAGGCCCCGATACAACGACAGGCCCGGCAGCAACGGGGTGATACCGGCGACCGCCACCACCAGCGGCGGGGTCAGCGCCCGTCGCGCCATCAAGCCACCGGCGAAGCCGACCACCGTCGCGGCGGTCGCCGACGAGATGATCGGACCCACCGCGAACTCCATCGACATCAAGAACACGAGGCTGCCCACCGCACCGCCGAGCGCGGCGGCCGTCAGCGCCCGTCGCTCGGCGTAGCACGCCAGCGCGTAGAACAACGCCGACGCCGCACCGGCGAGCACCTTCACCGGCAGCGCGGTCGCCGTCGGCAGCGCATCGTTGCTGATCACCGGCAGCTCCGCGCCGAGCGCCTCCATCACCTTCAGCGCCGTCGCCACGCCGGCGATGATTCCGCCGGTCATCATCACCAGCTCGAAGAACCGCGCCGACGCGGTGATCGGTGCCCCGGTGATCGCGTCCTGCACCGAACCGACCAGCGACAGTCCCGACAGCAGCACCGTCACGCCGGCCGCGATGATCAGGCCCGGCGGCACGTCGACACCCAACGGTTCGCGCAGGTTGAACAACAGGATCGCGGGCGTCGCGGCGATGATGCCGCCGACCACGTGCTGGAAGAAGAACGGCAGGCCCATGCCGTTGAGGACGCGGTTCGTCCGGTCGATGACCGCCGTGGATGCGAACGCCATCACCGCCACGAGCGCGCCACCGCCGAGCAGGACCGAGATCGACGCGGCCATCGCCGCCCACGCGAACGTCGCCACCCAGCGGTGATACGGGTGCGGCGCCGTCGTGATCGCCAGCAGATCCTCGCGGGCCTGCGCCGGCGAGATCGCCTCCCGTCGGATGCGCCGGGTCAGCCGGTCCACCGCGGCGAGCCGCGTGAAATCCATCGACCGGTACTGCACGACGCGCATCGTGCTCGCCGGCGGCATCGTCGGCCCCCGGTACGCCGAGAGCACGATCGAGTTGTAGGTGACGTCCACGTCGCACTGGGCCAGGCCGTACGTCGCGGCGACGAAACGGACCTGCTCGGAGGTGTCGATCGCACCCGTGCCCGCGGCCAGCAGCACCTCGCCGACGCGGACGGCGACGTCGAGCGCCTCGGCGACCGTCGCGTCGTCGGTCAGGTCGATCGGCTGCAGCGGCGCCGGCGCCTCGGTGATGGTGTCGAGGGTGGCGCGACGGTCGAGGACGAGCTTCCCGAAGGCGGTTGCCAGCGTCCCCACCGTTACGTGCTCCCGTCCGTCCGGTGTTCGGCGATGCGCGCGGTAACAGCAGCCATGGATCCACCGTAACGAACCCGGGCGGTCGCATGTGGAGCGGGCGCTACCGATATGATGGGGCCGCTCGACTGCCTCCTTAGCTCAGTGGTAGAGCACTCGCCTTGTAAGCGAGCGGTCGTCAGTTCAATCCTGACAGGGGGCTCAAACAGAGGGGCGCTGACCAGCGGAAACGCAGGTCAGCGCCCCTCTTGCTGTGTCACGACCCGGTCGAGTTGTCACGGTTTGTCACAGTCCGTTGAAGAATGCGCGCAGCATCCGCCAGCGCGTCGTTCTGCGAGTGCATGTAGGTGCGCATCGTGAAGGCCGCATCCGCGTGCCCCAGCCATGCCGAGATCACCACAATCGGTACTCCTTGCAGGTGCATCAGCGTGCCGCAGGTGTGTCGCGCGTCGTGCAGCCGGATCTGCGACACGCCCGACCGTGTGCACATTTCTCGCCAGAAATCCGAGATCGTGTCCGGGTGGTAGGGGCGGCCGGCCTCGTCGCACACCACATAGGTGCCGGGCCCGTACGCCTCACCCAGCCGGAGTCGTTCCTTCGCCTGCCGGGTGCGCGCCGACTTCAGCGCCGCGGTCAGCGCTGGGGTCAGTGGCAGAGTGCGCGCAGAACGGGTGGACTTGGGTTCGCCCTCCGACACCTTTCCGTTCACCGACACCCGGTTGTTGGCGATTGTGATGGTGCCGGCGTCGAGGTCGAGGTGCTCCCACTTGAGGCCGGCGATCTCACCGCGACGCAGCCCTGACAGGGCGAGGTGCCACGCGTGCTCGTTGCGGTCGGTCGCCGCGACCTTGAGCAGTGTGCGGACCTCGTCCTCGGTGAAGGTGCGCATCTCCTTCTTCTGCCGTGGCACCCGGTCGACGAGGGCCGCGACGTCTCGCACGAGCTGGCCTTGCTTCACGAGCCCGGACAGCACGGAGGACAGGACGTTGAGCATCGGATTGACGGTGTTCGCGGTCCACGCCTTGCGGGGTGTGCCGTCCGGTTTCGTGACGGTGCCGGCGAGCAGCGCGGAGACCAGGTCGTCGATGTGTCGCTTCGTCAGCTTCTGCACCGACAGGTCCCCGTACGTGTCACGCACAGGTTGGAGTGCGTGGGTGTAGGCGCCGAGGGTGGTGGGGCGGACGCGGCGGCCGGCGAGCCAGTCCGCGCAGGCCTGCTCGACGGTGAGGGCCGAGCGGTGCACGTGGGTGCCGCGGGCGACGTCGTTCTGCAGCTCGGATAGTTTGTCCTTCGCGTCGTCGAGGTTGTCGAACCGCTTCCGGTACTGCTTGCGTCCACCGGTGACCGGGTCGGTGCCGATGTCGACGGTGAGTTGGTAGCGGACAACGGGGCGGCCGCGGACCTTGCGGGCGAGTTCGATCTTCTTGATCTGCGGGGGTAGTTGTTGGCGGGCCACGGGTGGCTCCTAGTTGTTCCAGGGCTGGCGGCGGGCCAGCTCGCGGTTAATGTGCGCGCGCTCCTCACGGGTGAGGTGCTGCACGCGGGTGGTGACAGTGTCGACGTCGGTCCATAGTTCTTCAGCGAGCTCGAACGGATGCTGCGTCCAGGCGAGCGCGTCGAGGAGATGGGGGAGTGTGATCAGCCTACGAGCGGACAGCACTTCGACGATGTGCTCTTCGATTGCAGCAAAGTACGGATGGTGGGGTACGGGCCCTCGTTCGAGGTGAATGATCTCGTGGGTGAGGGTGCAGCGCCGGCCGGTCTGATTGAGGCGGCAATCCAGGTAGATACCGTGGGCGGTCATCAGGCCTTTGGTGCGGTCGCCGAGCTTGTAGTCGCAGTTGACGGGCACGCGCGGATGGTGGCGTCCGAGGTGTTGCCACGGATGCCAGCGCTTTGGTGCGCGCGCTGTCGACTGCCGCATGTCCGCATTAGAACATGCTTTCGAACGTAACGGTCGGATTTCTACTACACCGCGTCGTTACACAGGGACGATCACAGTGTGCTGTCGAGCGCCAGCCAGACCCCGTGCCTCCCAGGCGTAGACCGCATCAAACATTGACGTGACCGTGTCCTTGCGCGTTAACCCGAGGTCCTCAAGCTCCCACGTCACCTCGTCGGGAACCGTCTCGCCGATCGCGACCGCATGGGTTGCATCGTCCGCGATCTGCTGAACGACTACCGCGCTGGTGCCAGCGTCGAGCTGGTCGAGGCACCACCCGATCGTGTCATGCCCCAGAGCGGCGATCATCAGGCGCTCGGTCGTCACTAGCCGTGGCTGTCGCGCCTTCTTGTCTTCGTCGAACCCCGCCTCCACGCAAGAGAGGGTGAGACTGGCGCACATCCGGCGCGCCTCGTTATCGACCTCGTTGTCATCCTCGTGGGCGAAGCGAATCAGGTATTCATCCCCCGATGGGTCGAGGTAGACGTGCTGCTCATGGACCCAGACCTGGTCAAAGTCTCCGTCGTTGACGCCGGCAAACTGCAGGATTTCCGAAGTATCATCCACGAGTTCCTGGAGGGTGTTTCGCCCCCCGATCAACTCGGGGATCTGCGGTGAGGAGATCGCCCAGCCGAACTCGTCACCATATCCGGTATATACGACATGCAAATCAGCCATTGCCGAGCACCTCCCTCGCTTCCTCGATAGTAAGCCCAGCTTCCTGGACAAGAACCTTCCGCACCAGCCCAGGCGCAAGAGTCACCTTGTTGTGGAACGCCCAGCGTATTCGCGGTCTTCCCTCTGCCTCGAGCCAAGTGTGGCTACCTGGGCCGCTCTTGGCGACAGACTGATATCCAAGTCGCTTCCTGAGGATCTGCAAGAGCTTCGTCGCCTTCATGGAAGGGAACTCATCGTTCCCCACCTACGCCTCACCCTCGTCGTCGGGATACGTCCCACTCTTGTCGTCGTTCTTCCGCGCAGCAAGGATCTCGTCGGGGCTGAGCTCGTCCGGTGGCGGCATCCGGCCACTGTCAGGATGGAGTTCCCGAACCTGGGCGGTCGCTGCGTTCAAGAATCCTCCGGATCCAGATGCGGGATCAGTCGCTAACTGCGCCGATGCAACCTGGACCGCCAAGTCTCTGATCTCCTCGCTCGCAGCCACTGTCCGAACTCGGTCCCAGAGCACCAACTCGGAAAACTCCCGTCGCCATCGCCGGTCTGCCAACCGCTTGCCTTCAGTGTCCAGAGGGCAAGTCGGCCGCGGCTCGCGAGATGCGGAGAGGACACTTCTCCAAGCCAAGTACTGCGAGTAGGCCCCATCGTCGATCTCGGGGTCGATGTCCGCGGTTTCGTCGAGTCCGCCACCGTAGGGCCCAGTCAGCACCTCCTCTGCCTGGACCAGCAGGAGCTTAAGGTCGCGCTGGCCGGCCGCCTTGTCCCGGACCCACTGATAGTGCCCGAGGAGCGCTGTGCGCCGGATGTCCCGAATATGGTCTTCCTCAATCATGGGGGCTCCTGGCCGGACGCGATCCGCGCCAGCCTTGCGGCGGTGCTTCGTGCCGCCCTCTTGCGTCCCCGGTTCCGGGACTTCTTCGGTGTCTGATTCATGGTTCGCTCCATCCGTTCGCTGGGATGTGAGCTTGATGAACTCGCGCGCCACAGTGGACAAGACCTCCTTGGTCGAGTCCGGAAGGTCGCCGGCCCCGCCGATGGCCAGTGCGCTCGGGTCGTTCCCTGTGTAGACGGGGAGGCCAAGGGAACGTGCTGATGCCATGACGATGTCGGTGATCGTTACGCCGAGTCCTTGCGCCAATCCCCGGATGGTGTCCGGGTCGGGGAAGTTCTTCGGCTTCTGCGTCGCGAGCTGGTGCAGTCGCTTAGAGGTCGGGATCCCTCCGCAGTCTTGCGAGACCTTCTCGTAGGACCTGGTGCCCTTCCGGTCGGCGATCAGGCCGGCCAGCGTCTGTTCATCGCTCACGGGAACACCGTCGCTTGTCACTTGGCATCTCGTCCACTCCGCAATCTTAGGCAGTGCCCAACCGAAGCATTCGAACATCGACGCAGGTCCCGAACTATTCCACCTAAGAACTCGCGCGGGATTTTTTGCGGCGCAGCCCAGGCCAGCGCGGATGCGCACTGAGAACCCCTTGCCTAACTGCCTAACGTTGGGTAATACTCTGACGCGTAATGCTTGACAGAACGCCTAACGGGGAGTGAGGATGATGACCGTTCGAACAGACAGCCGCAGGCATCGCAGCAACCGAAGGAGGTGGCCGAGTGGCATGAGGATGCAACTGGTGGCCAGAGACGCCCTGATCGATCGAATGGACCGCAAGGGCTTCTCGAATCGACGACTCGCCAAGTACGCCGAGTGCGCACCAGGCACGATCGACAACCTCGTCGGCGGGCGAACTCAGTCGGTCAACAACCCGCGCACCGCAGAACTTATCTGCGAGGCCCTGGACGTCCCCATGGACATCTTTTTTGTGCCCGAACTATCCAGTAATGCGCGGCGTTCCACCGCTCGAAAGAGGGCACGACTCAGTGCATGAAAACGGCCGCCAGCTGAGGGCAACAGCTGACGGCCGCGACACGAAAGGCATCTCAATGTCAGACCTAACTCTACCGGGCACGTCCCCATCGGAGGAGTCCCCGTTCGACTCCATCCGGCAGACGCGCGCCGACGGAACCGAGTTCTGGTCCGCCCGCGACCTCGCACAGGTCGTCGAGTACGAGAGCTGGCGCAACTTCGCCGCCGCGATCGACCGCGCGAAGGCTGCACTCGTGAACAGTGGCGAGTTCGTGACCAGCCACGTTGCCGACGCCAGCAAGCTGGTCGAGCGCCCGCAGGGCGGTTCGATCCGGCAGGAGGACTTCGAACTCTCCCGCTTCGGCGCCTACCTAGTCGTGATGAACGGGGATCCGCGGAAGCCGGCCATCGCCGCCGCGCAGGCCTACTTCGCGATTCGCACCCGGCAGGCCGAAGTTGTCGAGGCGAAGCTGACCGACGCGATCAGCACAGCGAAGGCGCAAATGGAACTGATGCGCATGGCCCAGGGGCTGATCGATCCTGCGCACCTGGAATGCAAGGCCCGCCTGGTCCTCGCCCGGGCGATGGGGGAGGCGCCGCAGCTGGACCCGGCGACCACTCCGCTATACGCGCAGTCCTACCTCGAGGAGAAGGGGCTGTCGCGCAACGAGATCAAATCGATGTCGTCGGTGTTCGGGAAGCGACTCAAGGCCATGTACCAGCTCGAGCATGGCGAGGACCCAAAGCAGTACCCGCTCGAAACGAAGTCGGGGCAGATTCGGCCGGTGAACGCGTACACCGAATCGGATCGGGTTCTGTTTGACCGCGTCTGGGAGAAGTACTACGGCGGTGCGGCGTGAGCGCCCCGATCGGTCCGAAGTTGCTGCTGAACGCCGGTGAGGCGGCCGAGCTGCTCGGGGTGTCCGAAACCACCATCCGCGAAATGTGGAAGCACGACGAACTCCCGTGCATCCGAATCGGCCGCGGCCGCAAAGTCACCCGCCAGTGGCTTGAGGACTACATCGCCGCACACATGGAGGCGGCATCGTGACCGCCCGCCTGGTGACCGGCCTGTCGGAGGAGATCGCCGAGGTCCTCGACTACCGCACTGCCACGGGCGGCATCCGCTACGCGCTGGTCCGCATTGAGGGGCGCGTGTACAACGACGGTCTGGGCGACCAGATCACCGGCGTCGATCTGGACGAGTTGCGGATCGAGGTGGCGTCGTGAGCGCCCGCAAGGTCAATGTGACCGTTGTCCGTTCGGTGGAGCACACGGCCGAGGTGGCGATCGACGAGGCCGAGTACCTGGGGTGGCTCGACGGTGACGAGGACACGCCGGAAGCTCTGCGTGAGTTCCTCGAGGCCGGCTCGGACGTCGACGACATCATCCGCGACGTCGTGGAGCTCGGTGCTGTGGCCGTCATCGACAGCGGCCTCGTCCGGGCCTCGACCGTCGGTGGTGCGTCGTGACGGGACCGTTCCGCGGGATCGTGTTCGCGCTGCCGCCCGCGCTGTTGCTGTGGGCCCCGATCGTCGCCGCCCTGGCCCTCTTCTTCGCGTGGATCCCATGACCGCGGTGGCGGCGCGTGTGGGGATGACCGCGCCGCCACCGCCACCCACTTCTGACACAAGGACATTCGAATGACTCTTCCGATCTACGAGCAAGTTCGCCGTACCGTGCCCTGCTCGCTGCTGTTCGACGACACCCTCACCCCGGCCGACGAGGCCGACGCCCTGGCCGACTCTGTGGAGCTCGACCACCTGCCGATCATCGCCACCCGCCCGGACGAGATGGCGAGCGTGTGGTGGTCCATCCTCGCGATGGTCGGCCTGGTGGGGATGCTCGCGTTCATCATGTACGCCGCGGTGGTGTCCGCATGAGGTACTTCTACGACACCGAGTTCCTCGAGGACGGCCGCACCATCGAGCTGATCTCGATCGGCATCGTCGCCGAGGACGGCCGCGAGTACTACGCCGTCAACTCGGATATGCCAGCCGAGTTAATCCGGCGGGATCACTGGCTGCTCAACAACGTGTGGCCGCACCTCCCACTACGCGGCTACAAGTCCTCGCTGCAGTACATCGGCGACGGTCAGCACGCGGTCCGAACCTCCGAGGCCGGGACCCTGGATACCTCATCGGTTCTCGTGAAACCGAGGTGGGTCATAGCCAACGAGGTACGTGAGTTCCTCCTGGTCGAGCCCGACCCGGAACTGTGGGCCGACTACGGCGCGTATGACCACGTCGCGCTCGCGCAACTGTGGGGCACGATGATCAGACTGCCCAAGGGCCTGCCGATGTTCACCCGCGACCTCCAGCAGGAATGGCATCGACTGGGCAAGCCTGAGCTACCGGTACAGCCGGACGGTGAACACGACGCCCTCGCCGACGCGCACCACCTCAAGGCGTGCTTCGAGCACCTGGCAGGTGCGGCATGAGCATCGACTTCGTTCCCGAACTGACTGCCCGTCCCGGCAAACGCCGCGCCACCCACACGAAGCCGACCATGACTGCGGAACGTCGCGCCATGCTTCGCCGCATCACCCGTCGGCATCTGAGCCACGCGGAACCCGCCGAGCAGTACGCCGCCCGCCAGTTCGCCGCAGCGACCCGTGACCACGAGATGACTGCCCTGCACGACGACGGCGTGTACAGGCACATCCGGTTCGCGAAGCCCGGCACCGGAATATGGTCGTGGACGCTCACCACGTGGCCGGGCCACCTGTGCATCGACGGCGACCTCGAGTCATTCACGTTCGCCCGCGAACACGACATGTTCGAGTTCTTCGCCTACGACGACGCCCGGATCAACCCGCACTACTGGGCGGAGAAGATCACGAACCACGCCGCCCGGCGGGGAACCCACACGTTCTCCGAATCGAAAGCCGTATCGGCCGTAGTGCAGGACTTCCTCGCACAGCGGCACTACGTCGACGGCCCGACCGCCGACGCATGGCTCGACCTGCGCAACCAGGTCATCGACGAGATCCACACCTACGACAGCTCACTGTTCCATGAGGCCGTCAACCGCTGGAACTACGACGGTTACCACTTCACCGAAACCTACGAATGGGACGTGTCGGACTGGGATCACCACTACCTGATCGCCTGCCACGCCATCGCCTGGGGAATCGCCAAGTACCGCAAGGCGGTGCAGCCATGAGCATCAACATCGGAGCCGGAGAAACCGTGCCCGGCGCCCAGTTCGGCGACACCACCCTGCCTGACTGGGTGGTCGACCCGGCCCGCCGCACCGTCGCGTCCAATGCGCGCAACGCCGACGAAGCCCGCGAACTCCTCGAAATGCTCGGACTGATCGAGCCATCCGCCCAGGCCCAGACACGCACCTGCGCCGGGCCTTGTGGCCGGCCTCTCCGTGGTCGTCACGACGACCCCGCTGCCCACCCCGGATCCGTTCTCTCCGACAACCGGCACATGTGCAAGACCTGCGCCCGCCACGTCGCCCCCACCAAACAGGACCGGCCCAGGGTATGCCGCGGATGCGGTGGAGCCATGCGCCCCAACAAGGCCTCGGCGAAGGACTGGCCGGGCACCAAGTCCCACACCGGCCGTGGCTACTGCTCCGGCTGCTACCACAAGTACCCGGACGGGCGGACCACGAAGCCCACCACCTTCCGCATGCCCGACGTGTGCCAGGGCACCTGCGGCCGCAGGCTGCGCCCCACGAAGACCTCCGAAAAGGAGTTCCCGGGAACCGTCGGGCACTTCACCTCCGGCATGTGCCGCACCTGCCACCGCCACACGCAGAAGGAGGCCGCGGCATGAGCGGCTGGAACGATCCGGGCGCCGACCCGGCCGACGCATGGGACCGCCCCACCCACACACCGATCACGATCCACGACGACCGTCTGATCTGGCGGCTGCGCACCGGAACCCGCATCCGCGAAGAATCCGGCCGCATCTTCGCCGTCACCGTCAACGGCCACCTCATCCACGCCGGCACCGGCACCTGGTGCGCCATCGCCGACCTCGAACTCCCCGTGGAGGTACTCCCATGACCCAGCGCTACATCGCCCCGCCGCGAAACCTGTGGCAGTGCAACACCTGCAACGCGATCCGTCAGGCCCCCTGTGCGGCAGCGTGCTTGCCTGCCGACCACTACGACCCGCGTGCACACCGTGAGGACGCCGCTGTCGCCGGGCCCGCCGAGGAGGTCCTGTGAGCCACCCCGAATGGGACGACCCCGACCGGCCCGTGTTCCTCGAGTTCGACGACGGCGCCTACGCCGACCGACTCCACGAAGCCCAGGTCGACCGCGAGATGGGAGTCGAGCTGTGAAGATGCCGAAGCTCGCGCCCGGCTCGGCCGAATGGGTCCGTACCGTGACTGCATCGAAGGTCCCTGCCATCCTCGGGATCTCCCGCTACCAGTCGCAGTACGCGCTGTGGCACGAGATGGCCGGCCTCGTCGAACCCGCACCAGTGGGGGAGCAGAAGCAGGACCTGTTCGACTATGGGCACGCCGCGGAGATCGCCGCCGCCGAGTACTGGAAGTACCGCACCCCCGGGTGGCGGATCTCCACCGGCGAGGTGCAGTTCACCGTGGACGATCTCGGCTTCCCGAACGCGGCCACCATCGACCGGCGCGCCTCGCGTGGCCGGGCCCGACGCATCGTCGAGGTCAAGACCGCCCGCTCGCAGGAGGAGTGGGGCGACGACGGCTCCGGTGAAGCACCGGCCGACTACACCGCCCAGGTCACGTGGCAGATGCTCGTCTCCGGCATCCACGAAGCCGACATCGTCCTGTGGCCCACGTACGGGATGCCGCGCATCTACCCGATCGAATGGGACCGCGAGCTCGCCGACGAGATCCTCGACCGCGTCCGGGCATGGGTGGCGTCGCTGCAGGCCGGCACCCCGCCGGAGTTGGACAACAGCATCGCCACGTACGAGTGCCTGCGACGGCTACACCCGGACATCGATCGGGACGCCGAGGTTGAGCTCGACGAGGACCTGGCCGCCGCGTATCTGCGGGCTGTGGCTGATCAGAAGTTGATCGACGCCGAAGTCCGTGCCGCGAAGATCCGTGTCCTCGACGCCATGGGCCGCGCCCAGTACGCCACCTGCCGCGGCCACAAGATCGCCGACCGCCGCAACGGCCGCGGCGACAGCATCTCGCTCTACGCCAACACCAAGACCGACTTCCTCGAAGGAGTACCTGCATGACCAGCAACGAACTCGCCCATCTGGCAGACGCCGAAGTCTTGCCGGCAATGAAGCCCGCGCTCGACCGACTGCAGAGCGACGGCATGGCGAAGCTCCGTGAGCACGCCGAGATGCAGACCATGGCGATGCAGTACGGAGAGTTCATCACCCAGACGGGTGCTTGCCCGGAGATCTACCGCGGGAAACCGCTCGACGCGGCAGCCGCAATCCTCCGCGGCGTACAGCTCGGCTTCACCCCCGACGGCGCCCTCGAAGCGTTCTTCGTCATCAGGGGCAAGGTCGGCATGTACGCCCGCGCCATGATCGCAGTAGCCGAGAACATCGGCTGCACCGTCTGGGAGGAGTCGGCGAGCGACGAGTCCGTCACCTGGTGCGGCACCCGGCCGGGTGACGACAAGGTCGAGTCGGTCACCTGGACCATCGAGCGCGCCAAGAAGGCCGGCTACACCAGCAACGCGAAGTACGCCTCGAACCCTCAGGAGATGCTGCGCTCGAAGTGCCAGACCGAGCTCGCGCGAATCATCGCCCCGGGCGCACTGATGGGCATGGTCAGCGAAGTCGAGAACTCGGCCCAGCCGATCAATGGAACTGTCGAGCAGGTTCGACCACCGAAGCGCGGTGTGGCCGGGCTGAAGGCTGCACTCGCCCCGGCGCCGGCGCCCGAACCGGTCGCCGAAGAACCACGGGAGCAGAAGGCGTCGCGTGAGCAGCAGCAGCGCATCGCCGAACTCCTCGACGCCTCCGGGGTGAAGACGAAGGCCGCGAAGCTCGAGTACCTGCAGGCCCAGTTCGGAAACCACATCCGGTCCGCCGCGGACATCACCGCCGACCAGTCCGCCGCGCTCATCCAGTTCCTCGAGCAGCCCGAGGACCCATCCGCCGGCGGTGCCGAATGAGGACCGCCCTCACCGTCTGCTCGGCCGCCGCACTGTCGGCGGCCGGGTGGGCCACCGCCTCGTGGCTGCTGCTCGTGTGGGTCACGGACTGCATCGAAGACATCGAACGCCGAATCGAGGCCCGAGCATGAGCGCCGCGTTTCCACTCCCAGATCAGCCGGGCCGCATCGAGCAGCTCGAAACCACCATCGCCGCCGAAGTGCACCGCATCGACGACCTGCAACGCGAGAACGACCGCCTCGAACACCGCAACGCCGATCTCGCCGAGCAGCTCATCGCCGCCGAAACCCAACGCGACAAGACCCGCGACCTCCTCGAAGTGAAGGAACGGCAGGCACTCGCGCACGCCGACGAGAACGCCACGCTCAAGCGCGCATTCGACGACGCCCTCAAGGAGAACGCCCGCGTGAAGGCCGATCTCACCCGCTGCCTGCGCCTCCTCGGCCAGGGCCTCGACCTCGCCGAGACCTGGCGCCACACCTGCGAATGGGCCGAAGCCGTCCACACCTCCCTCACATGCCTCCCGGAGGACACCGATGCCTGAGCCGATCGACATCACGAAGGCACGTGCCGAAGCGCGGAAGCTGTTCACGGACGGGTCGGCCCGCGCCGTCTACATCTGGGTTCTCAAGCACGGAATGGCGCTGCTCAACGAGGCGGACGAGAACGAGCGCATCATCCAGACGTTGCGCTGCCAGAGGGACGAAGCGGAAGCCAGTGTCGGTCGAGTCCGCGAGCTCGCTGACCGCTGGGCGAACGCAACGGACCTCAGTGGCGGTACGTCACACTCTGTCGTCCTGCACGCGCTCGCTCAGGAGTTCCGCGACGCCCTGGACGGTGACCAGTGAGGGTCACCGATGCCAACGCTGCCATCCGCATCGGCCGCTGGGCACTCGACAACCGCGAGATCCTGCCCGACCAGATCCGCCACGACATCGCGCACCTCGCCGAACGTGGCAGCCAGAAACTCATGGCCGGCCTCCGCGACGACGAGCTCGCGATCCTGCGAGGCGAACGCCGATGAGCGAATCCGTCACCAGCCGAGTGGAGCCAGCGGCCGCCATCAAGTCCGCCGAACACCCGCACCGACCACCACCACGTTCGTGCAAGGTCTGCGACGCCCCGGCCGCCGCCGGCGCCTACTGGTGCCGCGACTGCAAGGGACTGCTGTGACCATCCATGACCGCGGCGATCACACCGCTCTGCGTCACCCCTGCAATACCGGTTACCGCGCTCGGGTTGCATATACATGCACGTCGAATCCAGCTGCGCCGCAACATGAACCGATGTGGAACACTCCCGGCGCACTCGAACCCACAGAGAGGAGGCCAGCCTGATGGCGCGGGATCACGGCCGCATCTTCACGTCGATCTGGTCCGACGAGGACTTCCGCCAACTCACCCCAGGCGCGCAGCACGTGTACCTGATGCTCATCACCTCACCGAGTCTCAGCTACTGCGGTGTCGCGGATTGGCGACCACGCAGGCTGCTCCCGCTCGCCCGCGACTGGAACCCGGACCGTTTCTGGGCTTCCGTCGCCGAGCTGGTGCAGCGTCTCTACATCGTTGTCGACGAGGACACCGAAGAAGTTCTCGTCCGATCCTTCATCCGCAACGACGGGCTGATGAAGCAGCGGCACATGGGTGTGTCCATGGCCAAGGCGCATTCGGCGGTGGCGTCCAATGTGCTGCGCGGCGTCATCGTGCACGAGCTGATCCGACTCCACGGGGACGAGTCGGAGTTGAAGGGCTGGGGGAGTGACGCGGTCCGCCGGCTGCTCGAGCAGACCCCGATCGATCCCGCCACCTATCCCCTCGGTGATGGTGCGGTTCATGCCCCGAATCAGGGTGACGCTCGACCCCCGATTGATCCCTCTGTCCAACCCTCGATTCATCCCCCAATTCAGTATGAATCGCGCCCCCCGATTGACCCCCCGAGTCAACCCCCCTCTACTCCTTCTCCCTCTCCTACTCCCTCTCCTACTCCCTCTCCATCTTCAAATAGTGGTTACGTAAGTACGGAAGGAGACAGGGCGCGCACCACCGAACCATTCCCCTTCTGCCCATCGCATCCAGGCGGCACGACGGCGAACTGCCACGCCTGCGGCGAGGCACGCCGATCGCACGCCGCCTGGATGGCCCAGCAGCAACGCGAAGCCGCCCTCAGGCTCTCCACCGAAGCGAGGGAACGCGCCGAGCTCCGCGCCCAGGCCATCACCGAATGCGGCATCTGCGACGACGACGGCTACGCAAACGGCGCCCTCTGCGACCACGACCCGGACCGAGCCGAACGCGCCGCCCGGCACCTCGCCGCCATCCGCTCCACGCTCACCAAACCGAAAGGCGCAGCCTGATGGCCCGCACTCGCGCATCTGCCCGCAAGGCCGGCACCGCGTTCGAAACCCTCATCGCCCAAGCCCTCGCACACCACCTCGACGACGACCGCATCGAACGCCGCGCCCGCAACGGCGCCAAAGACCGCGGCGACATCGCAGGCGTCCGAATCAGGGGCCAGCGCCTCGTCCTCGAGCTCAAATCCCCCGGCAAGGGCCAGAGGATCGACCTGCCCGGCTGGACCCGCGAGGCAGCCATCGAGGCCGGCAACGACGACGCACTCTGCGGCCTCGTCGTCCACAAGCGCCACGGCACCACCAACCCCCTCGAGCAGTGGGTCACCGGAACCGTCGCCGACCTCGTCGCACTCATCACCGGGCACCGACCACAGGAGGACCAGTGAGCGAGACGTTCTACCTCGACCCGCACACCCGCCAGCTGCTCACTGGCACCCTCCGCGACCTCACCTGGATGATCCCCGAACTCGACAACGTCATCACCCGACAAACCCAATACGGCGACCAATACCGCGACGGCGGCCGAACCACCGACACCATGGTCCCCTTCGACCCCGTCGCCAGCGACATCGCCTACGACCTCCACGGCACCCTCACCGCCTGGATCGACGAAACCACCACACAACGCCAACTCCCACACCCCGGGCATCAGCGCTCGCAGCAAGCCACCGTCTGGCTCGCCCTCCACATCAACGACCTCGCCCTGTGCGACACCGCCGAGCAAGCTTTCGACGAAATCCGCGACGTCACACACCGAGTCGCCCAGGTCATCGACACCAAAGAACCACCCGAGTTCATCGGCCCCTGCCAATCCACCAACCCAGACACCACCTGCCCAGGCGTCTACTGCCGGCGCGGACGCAACACCACCACCTGCGGAAGCTGCGGAACCATCATCGACATCCACACCCTCCGCGAAGCAACCGCAGCCGTACTCGCCGACCGGCTCTACGACAAACGAGAACTCCGCACCGCCCTCACCGTCATCACCCGCCAACCCATAGCCCGATCCACCATCGACACCTGGATCAGCCGAGGACGACTCGAATCACACAGCGGCCGCTACCGACTCGACGAAGCACTCGAACTCCTCGGAACACGCCACACAGCCTGACCAGCTGCGGCGCCCCCATATGCTAGGCTTCGCCCGCGGGCGTGAGAGTTATGCAAAGGCATCGACTCTCACGCCTTCGGCATTCCTGGGGCAACCCCAGAGACCGTCGGGTCAAGGCTGCCGACCGGCACCCGCACGCCGCATTCGGACAACACAGCTCAAGCCAGGCCGCGCACACAAGCGCACCGCTCGGACGTACCCGAGCGCACCACCTCGCTGCCCGACCCCAACGTTCCGAGGAGAAGCCATGCTCCGCAACGCCATCTGGCTCGCTATCGACACCGCACAGGCACTCCTCGACGCCGTGAAGATCGTCGCCGCCGACCGATGACCCGCCGCTTCACCGCCCGTACCGCCGGCATCGAAGTCCCGGACATCGGTGAGATCCCGCCCTACTGGGTCCGCGTCGTTGTCCACGACACCGACCAGGAGATGCGCCGGTCCTACGCCAAGCACAGCGGCGAGAGCATCCGCAACGTCGCAGACGTCGGCGGCGGATTCACCCACGCCGTCAAGGCCGGACACAACGGATACCTCGGCATCCTCCGCTTCTCGGCCGAGTCGCTGCCCATCGAGTTCGTAGTCCACGAGTCCATCCACGTCGCCGTGTTCCTCGCACAGACCTACTTCGGCAGCAACCCGCTGCGCCTCCCCACCGGAGGCAAAGGCACCCGCGAGGAAGTCATCGCATACGTCGGCGGATCGCTCGCCGAGGCACTGATCGAGAAGCTGATCCCGGGCGTACCGCCTCGGGAGATGCTCTGGCCGCAGGAGGCGTGATGGCACTGAAGCCCTGGATCCGCTGGCTCCTCATCCTCGCCCACTACCGGAGGTAACCCCCACGTGACCGAGCGCGAAGACGGCAAGGAAGTCCTCAAGGAGATCAACTTCCGCCCTAGCGGCAAGACGCCCCCGCCCGGCTACATCGAAAACCCCGACGCCCCGGGACAGTGGGTCAAACCCGAGTACCTCGACTGGCTCCGCGAAACCCTCACCGGCGCCGTGCAGAACCAAACCGAAGCCGCCAAACTCGACCCCGAAGTCAAGGTCCTCGCCGACGAACTCGCAGTCGTCCACCTCCCCGAACACACCATCGCCGACCGCAAAGTCGCCGAACCCACACGCGTCGAGATCCACCAATCCACCCGCCTCGCCGCATACCTGCATCGCAGAGGCTGGCGCCACCACCCCGAACACGAACAAGTCCGCTGGGTCCCCACACCCAACGGACCCAGCGGCGACCTCGGACTCCACATCGAACGCAACCCCGACGGCACCTGGCCTACACCAGACCCCGAGGACTTCTACGACCCCGAGAAGATCGTCACCTCACAAAGCCGCGACGGATCGTGGATCGCCTCCCACCCTGCCGGCCTCTACGCCCAGGCCCCGAGCAAGGCACGCGCCCACTCCCAACTGCTGCAGCAACTGCTCACCAAGACCGAGGAGGCCAAGGCCAGTGAATGAACTCGTCCAGGTCAGGCAATCCGGCACCGGCGAATGGCTCACCCTCGACGACACCACCGTCACCACACACGGCGACCGGCGGCACGTCTCCATCCCCGCCGCATCCGCATTCGCCTCCCGCCTCACCGCCGCCGGGCTGCGCCGCTACCTCGTCACCATCGGCGAACCCGGACAACCCGACACCTGGCACGGCCTCATCCACACCTGGTCCCACAACGACCAGCGCCTCATCATCGACGTCCGGCCCGCAGCCACCATCGAAGACCTCCAAGGCTGACATGGCCCGAGCCCGCATGCGTGTCTGCTCCGTCGCAGGCTGCGCCCGCATCCAACGCGAGCCCCAGTGCGCCGAGCACCGGCGCGAGCACGAGCAACGACGAGGCAGCAGCACCGCCCGCGGATACGGACAGACACACCGCAACAGGCGCGAGGCATGGCGCCCCGCAGTCGAAGCCGGCACCGTCCAATGCTGGCGCTGCAACCGGCCCATCCTGCCCGAGCAACGGTGGGACCTCGGACACGACGACCACGACCGCACCCGCTACCGCGGCCCCGAGCACATCGCCTGCAACCGAGCCACCGCCGGCCGCAGACCCACCCCCACCCCAGGGGGTGACCCCCAAAGGACCCTCCCTCCCCGACCGCGGGGGAGGTGAGAAATCCGCGCGGAGGGTTCAGACATTCCGGAAGCCCCCGCCGCCGGCGCGATGCCGACGGCACGTCCGACGTGGCGCGATGCCACCGAAGGAGTGATCGACATGGCACGTGGAGGTGCACGAAACCGGTCCGGCCCCCAGGCCGATCCGAAGTCCGGCCGCTCGGACCGACGCGGCCTGCAATTCACGACGCTGCCCAGCGAGGGCTATTCCGGCAAGGGACCCGATTGGCCGTTCCCGAAGGGCTCGACCCGGGAACGCGCGGTGTGGCGGAAGGCCTGGACCTACCCACAGGCAGCGCAGTGGGCGATCGAGCCGCACCGGTGGGAGACCATCGCGATGTGGGTCCGGTGGAAGGTCCGCGCCGAGGCGCCGGACGCGCCGGCCGCCGACGCGGCCGTGATGCACCGCCTGGCTGATCAGATCGGTCTGACACCCGCGGGGCTGAAGGAGAACGGCTGGGTGATCGCTACCGACGAGGTCGCCGCGGCGAAGGCCGAGAAGCCCAAGGCCCAGGACGTCGAGCAGACCGCCGCTCCGCAGCGGCGCCTGCGGGCGGTGCCTGGTGGAGCTAACTGACGGGTTCCTCGTCGACTTCCCGACGCTCGGGGACATCGGAGAAGCGTGGGTCCGGCGGCACTGCCGAGTCCCGGACGGCTACCGCCGCGGCTCGGACTTCGTGTGGTCGGACTGGCAGTTCTGGTGCGGCGCGAAGTACTACGAGATCCGGCCGGGCGTCGAGTGGGGGACAGGCGAGGACGGAAAACCGGAACCGCTGTTCAACCAGGCATTCGTCTACCGCCGCGCCCAGGTCGTGGCGCCACAGAAGACCGGCAAGGGACCGTGGGCGGCGTCGATGGCGTGCCTCGAGGCGGTCGGGCCCTCGCAGTTCCTCGGCTGGGCCGAGAAGGGCGACGGGTACGCCTGCTCCGACTGGGGCTGTGGATGCGGCTGGGAGTACGAGTACCTGCCAGGCGAGCCGATGGGGATGCGTCATCCCTCGCCGGTCATCCAGCTGACCGCCAACAACGAGGACCAGGTCGGCAACGTGTACCGGCCGCTTACCGCGATGATCCGTCTCGGTCCGCTGTCGGATCTGATGTCGCCGCGCGAGGGGTTCATCCGTATCGCCGGTGAGGTCGGCGGAGATGACTTCGACCGGATCGACGCGGTCACCTCGAGTGCGCGCGGTCGACTGGGTAACCCGGTGTCCTGGGTGCTGCACGACGAGACCGGCATGTACACGGTGGCCAACAAGATGGTCGGTGTCGCGGAGACACAGCGCCGCGGCGCCGCCGGCATGGGTGGCCGGACGATGGAGACCACGAACGCATGGGATCCGTCGGAGAACTCGACCGCGCAGCGCACGTACGAGTCGCAGGCCCCGGACATCTTCAAGTTCTATCGGATCCCTCCGAAGGGGCTGTCCTGGGGCAACAAGCGGGACCGCAGGAAGATCCTCAAGTACGTCTACGCGGGCTCACCGTGGGTGAACCTCGACTCGATCGAGGCCGAGGCCATGGAGCTCAACGAGCGCGACCCCGCACAGGCCGAACGGTTCTTCGGTAATCGGCTGGTCTACGGCCAGGGTTCGTGGCTGCGGGATGGGCTCTGGGAGGAACGGTATGACGACGCAGCTGTGGCTGCCCAATCCTGAACCCGGAACCCAGATCTCGTTCGGTTTCGACGGATCCGAGAACAACGACTTCACAGCGATCCGGTGCGAGACGCGTGACGGGTTCCTGTTCACACCCAGGTACGGGCCGGATCAGCGGCCGACAATCTGGGACCCATCGCAGTGGGGCGGGCAGATCCCGCGTGGTGAGGTCGACGCGGCCGTGGACGAGATCCACGACCGGTGGCGCGTGGAGCGTCAGTACTGCGACCCGCAGGACTGGTACAGCGAGATCGGAGACTGGGCGTTACGGCACGGGGAGGAGCACGTGTTCGAGTGGGCGACAAACCGCGTCCGGCAGATGTACGACGCGATCCGCCGTTTCGAAACTGACCTGGCGACCGGCCGGATCCGTCACGACGGCTGCCCGATCACCGCGGTCCACATCGCCAACGCACGCAAGGTTGCCAAGCCTGGGCAGAAGTACATCCTCGGCAAGCCGGCCGACCACCAGAAGATCGACGCTGCGATGGCGTCGATCCTCGCCCACGAAGCAGCCGCCGACGCCCGCGAGGCCGGATGGGCGGATCCCGTCAGTAGTCGAATGATCGTGATGTGAAGGGGTGATGTAGCAGATGCCCGGAGCTGTCGAACTCATCCCTGTCCTCGAGAAGGGCCTGGCAGCCGATGTCGGCAACCTGACGAAGTGGGACAACTACCTCGAGGGCGAGCAGCCCTTGAAGTACATGTCTGACGCGATGCGCGAGGAGCTCGGCGACACTGTCGCCGAACTGGTTCTGAACTGGGCCAGGCTCGTCGCCGACGCATACGAGTCCCGCCTGGACATCGAAGGCTTCCGCTATGCGGACTCCGATGTCGAGGACGAGGTCCTCTGGGCTGGTTGGCAGTACAACGACATGGACGAGCAGTCTCAACAGGGCCACCTCGATTCCATCGCACTGTCACGGTCCTACGTCTTGATCAGCGCCAACCAGGAGAAGGATCAGCCGCCGCGGAACACGGTCGAGTCGCCGTTCCAGGTGTGGGCACGCCGTGACCCGGGGACCCGCAAGGTGTCGAGCGCGATCAAGAAGTGGAAGGACGAGGACGACGTCGACCACGTCCTGGTGTTCACGCCAACCGAGACGACCGAGTTCGTGAAGAAGGAAGGCGAATGGAAGGCCGGGGAGTTCCAGGATAAGCACAACTTCGGGATCGTGCCCGTGGTGCCGCTGGTGAACCGGCCCCGGATCCTGCGGCCGGACGGCATGACCGAGTTCCGAGATGTCATTCCGCTCGCAGACGCGGCCAACAAGATGGCCACCGACATGATGGTGTCGGGGGAGTTCCACGCGATGCCGCGTCGTTGGGCGTTCGGGCTGAAGCAGTCCGACTTCGTTGACCGGAACGGCAACCCGCTGTCGACGTGGTCGAAGGTCAAGTCGCGGCTGTGGGCCAACGAGAACCCGAACATCAAGGTCGGCCAGTTCGACGAGGCGGACCTGACGGTCTTCCACAACACGATCAAGCTGCTCGCCCAGCTGACTTCGCAGATCGCTGCCCTGCCGCCGCACTACATGGGTTTCGTCGGGGACAACCCGACGTCGGCTGATGCGATCCGATCCTCGGAGACTCAGCTGGTCAAGAGAGTCGAGCGCAAGCACACCTTCCTCGGCGGGGCCTGGGAAGAGGTGCAGCGCATCAACCTGATGTACCTGCGCAAGAGCCCGAAGCTCGAACCGCGGGACTACCAGATCGAAACGGTCTGGCGGGATCCGTCGACGCCGACGGTGGCGCAGAAGGCAGATGCGGCTGTGAAGAAGTACGAGTCGGGCATCGTCCCGCTCGAGCAGACCCGCATCGATCTCGGCTACTCGGCTACGCAACGGAAGCAGATGCGCGAGATGGACGATGAAGCGTCGGCGGCCGGCGCGATAGCCCGGTTCGCACGGACGGCGCCGGGCGATGATTCCTGACGCCTCCGTCGAGTACTACCGCGATCAGCAGTCGATCACGATGGAAGCCCTGGCGATCGCTGTGGACCTGTGGGGGAACCGCCCTCCGCAGGACTTCGACGCATGGTTCGACCGGAACATCGACGCCATGCTCGAGCTGCTCGTCGCCGCCCAGCAGCGAGCAGTCGGATCGGCCGACGCCTATGTCACCGATGTGCTCGACGAACTCGGAACACCGGTGGCGGCCGAAGCCTCGGTCGAGACCGCCGGGCTGGTCGGGGTCGCGTCGGATGGGCGTGGACTGGACTCGCTGATGTACGGCGCGGTCATCACCGCCAAGGGACGAGTCGGCGCCGGACTCGGTGTCGCACAAGCCTGGGAAGCTGGTCTGTCTGCGCTGGTGACACGCATGCAGACGCAGATTGCCGATGCTGCCCGGGTCGCCACCGGATTGGCAATCACGACCCGGCCCGGGGTGGGATACACGCGGATGCTGAACCCGCCGTCCTGCTCGCGCTGCGCGGTACTGGCAGGTCGGTTCTACCGATCCAACCGGGCCTTCCAGCGACACCCGGGTTGCGACTGCCGACACATCCCGACCCGGGAGGACAGGGCCGATGACGTCACTACTGATCCGAAGGCCTACTTCGACAGCCTCACCCCCGAGGAGCAGGACAAGCAGTTCACCAAGGCGGGCGCCGAAGCGATCCGCGACGGAGCCGACATCACCCAGGTCGTGAACTCGCGTCGAGGCATGTCGACGCAAGAACTGAACGCCGCCGGCTGGATCCCCCGAGGCAGGCTGTCCCGCACCGACGTATACGGCCGGCCTCTACCGACCACTACGGAAGGCGTGACCCGGCGCGGCGAGGCCTACCGGGCCATGAGTCAGGCCGGGTACGCGCGCCGACAGACGGACGTTCGCAACGGGCGACGCTACTTCCAGGCCCGCGCCCCTCGGCTGATGCCGGAGGCCATCTACGAGATCGCCGAAGACCGCGCCGACGCGCTCCGGCTTCTCAAGCTGTACGGCTACCTCGCGTAGCCGCACCCAACGACTCCCGACCGGCGCGATGCCGGGCCGGGCTACCCCCGCGATGGAGGACAACCCAACCATGACTGCACGTACCGAAGGCACTGGCGCAGCCCCCGAAGGCGGAGCTGATCCGGGTAGCGCGACGCCACCCACTCCGCCCCAGCCGACAGCCGACCCCAAGCCGGACGCACCGCTCGGTGAACCCGGCCTGCGTGCGCTGCAAGCCGAGCGCGACGCTCGAGCCGAAGCGGACCGCAGAGTCGCAGACCTACAGCGGCAACTCGACGAGATCAACGCCGAGAAGCTGACGGACCTCGAGAAGGCCCAGCAGGCAGCGGCGGCCGCACAGCAGAACCTGCAGGCGGCCACCACCGACAAGGAGAACACAGCGGCCGAGAACCTTCGGCTGCGGTTCGCCCTGCAGAACGGAGTGCCCGCAGCGTGGGTCGATCGGCTGCACGGCAACACCGTCGACGAACTTGCCGCCGACTGGGCAACCATCCAGCCCACGCTGGCACCGGTCGTCGACCCGAACGCACCTCGTGTTCCCGCACCGCTTCCTCACGCCGGACCGCAGGGCGGCCCGCCCCCGTCGGAGGAAGACCTCCTGTACGAGCAGATCTACGGATCCACCAGAAAGTGAGGCCCTGACATGGCCGAATACGTTCCCATCAGGAAGCCCGGGGCAGCCCTCGTCTCGCAGGCATCCGCAACCATCACCGGCGGCCAGCTCGTCGCCGTATCGGGCAACGGCACCGTCGCCCCGACCTCCGGTGCCACCGCCGCGTGGCTCGGCGTCGCCGCGTTCGACGCCACCTCCGGTGACAGGGTCACCATCCACTCGGTGGGAGAACACGAACTCGCCGCATCCGGCGCGATCGCCGCCGGCGCCAACGTGATCCCGGCAGCCTCTGGCGCGGTCGCAGCGATCGGCGCCGGCACCGACTACTCGCAGGTGGTCGGCGTCGCCGTCTCGGCAGCGTCGGGCGGCAAGGTCCGCGTCGTTCTCCGCTGAGTCCACACCATCCCTGGAGTCGTGAGGCTCCGGACCACGAAGGAGGGGCCACATGGCCATCACCTACCCCCCGGCACCGCCCACCTACTCCGGGGACTTCGAGACCGTCAACCGTTTCCTGGCGTCGCCGACACTGGTCTCGCGGCGTGCCACCGAACTCGCCCGCCAGCGCTTCATCTCGGATGTGCTGCTCACTGCACGTACCGACGTGCAGGGCGGCGCCATCGTTTTCGAGCAGGACGACCCGCTCTACGTCGAGCGTCCGGTCGAGATGATCTCCCCGGGTGGCGAATACCCGCAGACCGGCTTGGCCGACGCTGTCCCGCAGGCCGTGAAGGTCAACAAGTGGGGCCAGGACGTGCCGATCACCGACGAGAAGATCAAGCGGTCGAACTTCGGTGCGGTCGAGAAGGCACTCACCCGCCTGGTCAACACCGCGGTGAAGAACTGCGACGCGATCGCCCTGTCGCTGATCGCCTCCCAGGTCACCCAGACCCAGGCCGTCACCGACGGCGCCTGGTCGGCCTCGACGAAGATCCTGCGCGACATCATGCTCGCCAAGGCCCAGATCATCGGTCTGAACAAGGGGTACGACCCCAACGTGCTCGTCGTCGACGACACCACCTGGGCGTACCTGGCGTCGGATCCGACCATCCAGACTGCCCGGGCGCGCGAGGACTCCGCCAACACTGTCTACACCGGTGAGTTCCCGATGATCGCTGGTCTGACGATCCTGCCGACACCGAACCTGCCGGCGGTCGGCGCCTGGGTCATCGACACCAACGCGCTCGGTGGCATCGCCGACGAGAAGCTCGGCGGCGGATACACCGGCGAGACGATCGAGACGAAGTCCATCCGCGACGAGGACAACGACCAGTGGAAGGTCCGTGCCCGCCGCGTGTTCGTTCCGTACGTCAGCGAACCCGGCGCCGCGGTCAAGATCACCGGCATCTGAGAGGAAGAATCATGAGCCACATCGTGACGGCCCCTCTCGTGGGCGTGAATGGCGTCGACGGCAAGGTCAAGTACCTCTACCGCGGGACACCCGTGCCGTCGGACGTCTCCAAGGACGACATCGAGCGTCTCGTCGCAGACGGACTGATCGAATCGGCCGGCGCCGACGATCCCGCTCCGAAGTCGACCACCCGTAAGACGGCAGGGAGCAAGAGTGACAGCACCGCTGCAGAGTCTGGTCGAGAGAACTGACGTCGAGGTCCGGCTGGGGGAGACCCTGGCCGGACCCGAGATCGGGCAGGTCGAATCACTGATCGAGCTGGCATCCGAGAATCTGCGGTCACCGAAAATGCGGGCCGTCGTCGGTGACGTCGACGCGCGTCTCACCGACGGGACTCTCCGTCCCGGTCTGGTCCGCGGCATCCTCGTCACAGTGATATGCCGGGCATTCGACGCCCTGCGTGTCGGATTGCGGGTCCGGTCAGCCCAATACCCGGAGATCCAGACCACGTACGCGGACTCGGACGCCGAGCTCGTGTACTTCACCGATACCGAGCTCGGGCAGCTCGCGCCGGAATCGGACGAGAGCACCGGTGGCGCGTTCACGATCAGGATCGCGTGATGCAAGCCCTGCCCGAGAAGTGGGTGCTGTTGGTCGACGGCGAGCCGGTCCAGGACCCATCGACCGGGAACTGGTTCCCGGGCCCGCGCACGGAGATCGAGTGGACCGGTCTGCTGCAACAGCGGCAGCTGTCGGCCGCGTCGGTCGACGCCGGCAACACCGAGTTCCTGGACGGGCACGTCGTCTCGTCGTACGTGCTGCTGCTCGACCCCGGCATCCCCGCCACCCCGGACCGTCGGGACCAGTTCCGCGGCCCGGACGGCCTGATCTACGAGGTCGAGGGCAAACCCCGCCCCCGCAGGCCGGCCCACGGATCCCGCCGGTTGGCCTACATCGCCGCCAACGTGCGGTGCGTTTCCGACATGAAGGAGTGAGCCAGTCATGGCCAAGACCACCAAGACCCAGGACGTCGTCACCTACACCGACGCGGACGGCAACCAGCACTGGGCGGCCGAGGACTCCAAGGCGTACCAGGACCATCTGCGGGAGCAGGACTCGAAGAAGAAGTCCTCGAGCTCCTCGTCCACGTCCTCGTCGTCGACCACGGTCACGACACCGAAGGGCTGACGAGGTGGCCGCCCGGATCATCGTGTACGGCGCCCGGGCGCGGGGCGAAGCGCGCGCGTTGTCGCTAGACGATCGCACCGACATCGCCCACGAGGCCGCCAACGACGCCCGATCGGCCGCCCCGGTCTACACCGGCGCATACCGCGACGGCATCGGCGTCGAGGTCCAAGGAGACCGCGTGTTCCTGGTCGACAACGACCCGGACGCGATCTTCAAGGAGTACGGCACGGTCGACACCCCGGCGCATGCCTCGCTCACCGATGCGGCTCGCCAGTACGGCCGGTACAGCGGCTGGCAACCGAGAGGGGGGTAAGCAGTGCCGATTCCGTTCGCACCTGGCGCGGTCCGCGCCTTCCTGGTCGACCAGCCGAAGATCCTCGATCTGGTTCCCGCGGACCGCATCACCACCCGCGAGCTGCCGGACGAGATCACCGGACCGTGCATCACGCTGCGTGGGCCCGGCAACGTCGGCGCAGACCCGATGTTGCGCCGGCCGATGGTGCAGGTCGACGTGTGGACCCCGAAGATCGAGATCCTCGGCGGCACCACCGACCCGGAGGAAGTGTCGTGGAACGTCGCGGCCCTGGCCGGGGAACTGCTGGGCCGGGCCCGCACCGTGCGGTTCCGGGACAGTGCCTGGTCCGGCCGGTGGGTCGACGGCCCGATCACGATGGTCGACAACACCCGCGGGAACAACTTCCCGCTATTCCGCGCGGCCTGCCGTGTGGAGCTGAAGATGCGGACGCTGTCCGCCTGACGCCGCAGGCGTCTCCCATCTGTCCCGCCCCGGGTGTCCTTGTGCCGGACGCGCCCGGGGCGGGACTCCCTTACTGCTCACGATCCGTGAGCCGATCTCAGGAGGTAACCCCGTGAGCACTTACGCGGATCCGAACAAGGCCTACGTCTGGCTGGACGGCGACATCTTCCGCGCCCCCGCCGGCACCGCACTGCCCACCGACCCGTTCGCCGCAACCGTCACCAGCGGCACGTCCCCGGCCGTGACCTGGGACGCGTTCGGTGGTGTCGAGGCCGGGTTCGATGTGAACCCGACCCGCGACCTGAAGACCCTGCCGGTGTGGAACCGACGCACCGCTCCGTACAAGGTCGTCAAGGGCCCGCTCGAGGAGCGCATCAAGTTCCGCGCCGTCGACTTCTCCAAGGCGACCGTGCTGACGGCCCTGCAGGGCGGCAGCATCACCGAGATCGGCACGAGCTCGGGCATCTTCAAGTGGGAGCCGGGTGTGGACGAGGAGTTCGCCGCTCTGTTCCGCGTTGTCGACGAGACCGGCTCGGCCGGGTTCTACGTCGAGCGCGCCACCCTGACCACCCCGCCCCCGCGGGTGTTCGGCGGCGAGACCCTCGACGGCTTCGAATTCGAGCTGCTCGCCCTCACCGAGGTCGTCCCGGTTACCGACTTCAACCCGCTCGCACCCTGATAGGAGCACTACATCATGTCCGGCACCCAGAAGAAGACCGCTCCCCGCACGGCTCCGGCCTCGACACCGGAGCCTGCGGTGGAGCGGTTCGACATTCTCGACGTCCTCGCCCACGACGGCGGCGAACCGAAGCCGATCACCCTGTTCGGGGTCGAGGCCGACGTACGCCGCAAGTTCACCGGCGAGGAAGCAGCCAAGTTCCACGCCTACCTCGCCACCAGCCAGGTGGTCGCAGCACTCGACCTGATCACCGACGGCGCCGGCCAGGCCCTGTGGGATGCGGTCATGGCAGCGAAGCTGAACGCGAAGATCACCGCCGAACTGCTCAACAAGGTCATCTCCCTTTCGGAGCTGTCCGAGGGGGAATTGGTGCCGCTCTCGCCTCCCTCTGCCGCGAGGATGGCTGGCGCGGTGCTCTCACAAGCGTTGGGCGCTGGTTCCACCGAGACCTCCGAGAAGTCCTCCGAACCCTCCCGTGGAGAGACTGCGGACACCTGATCCTCGCTGCGCGCGAATACGAAGCGCAGTCCGCGCGGGACTCGGAGAACCTGGCGATGCTGCTCGACCGGGACGACTACTGGCTCAACTCCGAGTACGCGCAGTGGACCACCGACCCGGACGACCCCGAGGTGAAAGCAGCGCGTGAACAACGCAAGCGGTCCGGGATCAAACCACCACCGCAGCCATTGATCGCGCCAGTCGCATTGCGCCCGGACGGTATCGGCGAGATCCGCCGCAAGCAGTACTCCGACGCGCTCGCTGCGAACGCGCCGAAGAGCGGCGGCCTGAAACTCTCGTCGGCCGCCGATTTCAAACGGCTTCTGGGCGCCCGGTAGAGGGCGCCGGACACGAAGGAGGTGGCCGGTGGCCGGCGGACGCATCGACATTGAAGTCGCACCCGATCTACGGCAGTTTCCCGCGCAGCTCGAATCCGGGATGCGCGGGGCGATGGGTGTCGCCACAAAGATCGGCAGTGCGCTCGGGGTGGCTCTCGGCGTCGGAGCCGCCGCGAAGGCGGTCCTCGACATCGGCAACAGCTTCACCAACGAGCTAAACACTCTGCAGGCTGTGTCGGGTGCGACCGCGGACCAGCTGCAGAAGGTCCGGGACGCGGCGATGGGACTCGGCAACGACGCGTCGTTGGCGGACACCTCGGCGACGGACGCTGCGGCGGCGATGACCGAACTCGCCAAGGGTGGGTTCTCGGTCGAGCAGGCCATGGGCGCGGCCCGCGGAACCCTGGAGTTGGCGGCGGCGGCTCAAATCGATGCGGCGTCGGCGGCGACCATCCAGTCGCAGGCTCTGCAGGCGTTCGGTCTCAATGCCGACTACGCAGCCAAGGCTGCCGATGTCCTCGCCAACGGTGCGAATGCCTCGTCGGCGGAGATCGCCGATATTGCCTCCGGTCTGCAGCAGGCCGGCGCGGTGGCGAACCAGTTCGGTGTGTCCATCGAGGACACGGTTGCCGGGCTGGGTCTGCTCGCCAATGCGGGTATCGCTGGCTCGGATGCGGGAACACTGTTGAAGTCGGCGCTGTTGGCGCTGACCGACACGGGCAAGCCGGCGCAGGCCGCGATCCGTGATCTCGGTCTGACGGTGTACGACGCGCAGGGCAACTTCATCGGCATGAAGGCGCTGTTCGGGCAGCTCGAGCGGGCGTCGCAGAACATGACGCCGGAGATGTACCAGGCCGCCACGGCCACCCTGTTCGGCTCCGACGCGATGCGTCTGGCTGGTGTTGCTGCCGAGCAGGGCGTGGCGGGCTGGGATGCGATGCGTTCCGCGATCGATCGGCAGGGCTCGGCAGCCGAGGTCGCCGCAGCCAAGACCCAAGGGCTGCCGGGTGCCCTGTCAGCCGTGCAGAACTCGGCCGAGGGTCTGGCGCTCGAGGTGTACGACCTTGTCGACGGACCACTCGAGGGCCTCGCCACCAAGGGTGCGCAGATCATCAACGACGTCACCCCGGGCATCGTGACCGGACTGTCCGCCGCGGGGTCCGCGGTAGGTACTGCGGTCGACGCGTTCACCGATCTTCCCCCGGTGGTGCAGGCCGCCACGGTCGCGTTGGTGGCGCTACAGACCACCGGTCTCGGAGCCGCCCTCGGTGGGGCGGCCACCACCGCGGTGTCGGCGCTGCGCGCGTACGGGACGGCCGCGGTGGGTGTTGCGACCGCCACGAACCGCCTGGTGACCGTGTCCGGGATGGGCGCGGTGCAGATGGGCCGTTTCGGTTCTGCAGTTGGCCAGCTCGGTACCCATGTGCCGGTGGTGGCTCGCATGCAGGGCGCGTTCATGAACGCCGCTGCCGGTGCCACCACGTTCGGGCGCACCGCCGGCGCGGCTGCGGCCGCGTCGACCGGTCTGCGTTCCGCCGCCGGTGGCATGGTGTCGATGCTCGGTGGGCCGTGGGTGGTGGGTATCGCTGCTGCCGCTGCCGCTGTGTACACCCTGGTGCAGTCCCTCGGGGCGGTGAACGACTTCCAGGAGGCTGTGCAGAGTTCTGCGCGTGATCTGTCGGCAGCTCAGCGGGATGTCGGGAAGGCCTTCCAGGAATCTCAGGGCTCGATCAACGACACTGTGCTGTCCGCGCAGAAGGTCGCTGTCGACGAGTTCATGCAGGGCCTGTCCGAGGTCGCTGATGCCACCCCGTCCATGATGGACGAGATTTGGACGGCCATCCTCAACCCGCCCCGCAACGGCGCGAACGCCGCCGTGGACGAGGCGCAGCGGATCGGGGAGGCAGCCGGCCGGGCGGCGGAGTCCCTCAAGGAACTCAACATCACCAACGAGGAACTCACCGCCTCGATCGCCGGTTCGCCGGCCGAGTTCGCCGAACTCGAAGCCAGCCTGCGTAACACCGGAAACGGCGGCGAGGACGCCATCGCGAAGGTCCGGGAAATGCGCGAGGAGTTCCTCGAGCTGCAGCGCTCCGCGAAGACCCTGGAGCCGGGATTCCTGGATCTGGCGGATGCGACCCGGACGTTGGCGGATGCGTCGGCATCGGCCGACGACAAGGCTTCGGCACTGAAGCGCACCTTGGATGTCCTTGCGGGCGTTCCTGTGCCGTTGTCGGATGCGATCGCCGCATACAACGAGCGGGTCCGGGAGACCGCCGAGGAAACCACGGCTGCGTGGGATGCCACCGCCGGGTTTGGGGCGGCCCTGATCAACGCTGACGGGTCGGTCAACACTGCCAGCGCCAACGGCGGCAGACTGTACGACACCCTCAAGGACATCCGGGATGCGACCGCCGATGCGGCCGCGGCCGGTGCCGACATGGGGCCGATCTGGGCGCAGAACGAGCAGCAGTTCCAGCAGCTCGCGAAATCTGCTGGCCTCGGTGTTGACGAGATCCGTCGTGCTGCCGAGCAATTGGGGCTCGACCCGGAGATCATCCTGGCGCAGGTCAAGATCGAGGGAGCCGATCAGGCACTGCAGGAACTGAACAACGTCGCGCTCGCATTCCAGAGCTCGGACGACCTGTCGGTCGAGGTCCAGGTCGACGATGCGGCCGCGAAGGCGAACCTGCGGGAGCTCGGTTTCACGATCGAGCAGGTTCCGGGCACGAAGAACGTCCAGATCACCGCCCCGAACCAGCTGGCGCTGGCTGCGCTGCAGGAGGTCATCAACAAGACCATCGAGGCTGGGGCACAGTCGGCGACCCCGACGATCGATGCCGACACCACCGGTTTCGTGCTGAAGAACGAGGACGTTCTCGCGAAGCTGCGCGAGATCGACACCTCGCAGGTCGACCCGGCCGTCGGCGCGGTGATCGACGACTTCCTCGCCGGCCGCGACGTCACCCTCGCCGAGCTCGCGAAGATCGACACGAGCAAGGCATCCCCTGAGGTGCGCATGCTCATCGAGGAGGCGATGCGACAGGCGCAGGTCGTCTCCGCCGCGATCGACGAGGCAGCCCGGAACCGCACCGCGACGATCCGAGTTGTCGACCAGTGGTCCCCCGGGGCCCGGGAGGCGTACTTCGGTGACCGGACCATCCAGGGTCCGTTCCTACCGCGCAACGCCAATGGGGCCAGGCTGCCGGGGTTCCTCGGTGGTGGCCGGATGCCGACGACCGGTCCGGGCACCGAGACGACCGACGGCATCTTCGCTGTCGACCCGAATGGTGTGCCGATCGCGAAGGTCGACGGCGGCGAGTGGGTCGTCAACAGCGAGATGTCCGACAAGTACGACCGCGAGCTGGCGATGATGAACGCCGGCACGTTCCCGAAGCTCCCGGGCTTCGAGACCGGCGGCCGTATCGCCGTCGATCGAACCGTGTCGTTCCTGCGTGGCGAGTCGGGCAAGGAGTACCAGTACGGCGGGGTCGGCTCCCCGTCGTGGGACTGCTCCGGGTTCGTCTCTGCCGCCTACGCTTTGCTAAAGGGTCTCGATCCGTACAGCCGGTGGTTCACCACCGAGTCGAACTTCGCAGCCCTCGGATTCCGGTCCGGGCTGGGTCCCGCCTCGGCGCTGAACATCGGCGTGCACAACGGCGGTGGCGGCCAGTACTCGCACATGGCCGGCACCCTCGACGGCACCCCGTTCGAGTCCGGCAGCAACGGTGTCCGCTGGGGTGCCGGGGCAGCCGGGGCGGACGATCCGCAGTTCGAGAACCACTACCACCTGCCGGCCGAAGCATTCATACCCCCGGGCGACGGCTCCTCGAGCGGGGGTGGTTACTACTCGGGTCGGCCGAGCAGCCGCTCGAACCGGAATCGGGCGACGTGGGACGAGCAGGACGACCTCAAGCTGGACTCGGCGCGGATCTCGGTGCAGCAGGCCATCGAGGACCGCGACAAGGCCCTCAACGATCCGAAGAAGTCGCAGGCCGACAAGGACCAGGCCGAGAACAAGGTCGCCCAGGCCGAGGCCAAGGTCCGCGAACTCGAGGAGAAGAAGCGGGCCGCCGAGTCCGGTGCCTCGATCTCTCCGGAAGCCCCGGAGCTGACGAGCACCTACACCGACGAGGAGCTGCGGCTGCGGGACCTCGAGCGGGCCGTCGACGATGCGCGGTGGGACCGCAACGATGTGTACGCCGACCCGGAGGCGACACAGCGGGACCGCGACGAGGCCGACGACCAGCTACGTCGGGCCATCAACGCGCTGACCGCGGAACAGCAGAAGCAGCGTGTCGCGTTGGCGCCGGAAGCCCCAGCGCTGCAGGGGCGCATGACCGACGACCAGCTGCGGCTCGCCGACCTCGAGGACGCGGTCGAGCAGGCCAAGCTGGACCGCAACGCGGTGTATGCCGATCCGGCATCCACTGATCGGGATCGCGCGCAGGCGGACCGGGACCTGCAGAAGGCGCTCAACGCGCTGGACGAGGGCCGCAAGCCGAAGTCGGGCTCCGGATCCGGGTCGGGGGTCAAGTCCCTCGGCGCGGTCGGGCTGGAGCTGGCCGAGACCCTGGCCGGCGGTGTCCTCGAGACCTTCGGGCTCGAGGACTCCCCGATCGGGTTCCTGCCGAAGGTGCTGTTCGGTACCGGGGACATCGGTGGTCCGCTGCTACAGGGCATCGGCACGACCGGAATCCCGGCGATGATCGCCGCCCAGCAGCCGCCGACGATGGTCGCCCCGACCTTCTCCGACGAGGAGATCGCCAAGCAGGGCCCGGTCACCCCGGGCACGCCGGGCTGGCTCGAGGAGCTCGCCAAGACCCTTCGGGTGCCGGCGGTGCTGCGCGACTCCGGTGGTCCGCTGCCGCACGGCATGGCTGCGCTCAACCTCTCCGGTGAGCAGGAGTGGGTGCAGACGGCGGAGGACAAGCGGCGTTACGACCGCGAGATGCGGGAGTTGGCGGCGCTTCGGGCCGGGGCCGGTACGGCCAGCACTGCTCTACTCGAGCAGATGGGGCAGCGGCAGGAGTCGCTGACGAAGGCGATCGGGGCCCTCGCCTCCCGGCGCGGTCACACGATCAACGCCTACGGCATGGACCCCGACAAGGTCGGTAAGCGGATAGAGGGTGTCCTGCGGCGGGATGCGCTGGCACAGATGAGCATTGGAGGTCTGTTCGGGTGAACGTTCTCGAGCTCGACGACACGAAGCTCATCTACATCGGGCCGCCGAACCGGGACGGCACCCCGGGCAGGTGCTTCCACCTGTCCGGGGTGAACTCCGGGATGGAAGGTGTCCTTCTGTCCGACCATCCCGACGGGTTCGAGTTCGGGCAGCAGCGGATCGTCAAGTCGAAGGGCGCCAAGCAACCCGGCGCGAAGTTCCTGCGCGCACTCCGCGAGGAGCGGGAGTTCGACTTCACGGTCCACATCTTCGGCCGCACCGCCCGCGAGGCACAGATGCGGCGCACTGCCTGGTTCCGGTCCTGGTCGACGAGCACGCCCGGGCACCTGTGCTTCTTCTCGCAGAACCTCGGATGGCACTTCATCCGGGTACAGCGCAGCGACGATCCGCCCCGGCCGACGCTCGGCGTGGACCTGGCCGACTCGCTGCAGTACGGGTTCACCGAGTCGTACGAGATGCACGTCGTGTCGATGGACTCGGACTACTCGTCGTTCGACGAGGAGATCACCTGGATCAACACGCTCGGGCTGAACGAGGGCAAGTTGCGCTCGCGCAACACCGGGGAGTACGAGCTGTGGCCGCGGTACACGATGAACGGCCCCGGCCGGTGGTGGATCGAGGACCCCCTCGACACCGAGGACGAGATCCGCCTGCTGTCGACTCCGATGCTGGCGGCGAACGAGGAACTGCGGATCGACACCAACCCGCAGCGCCGGACCGCGCGGGTGTACTCGCCGGCTACCGGCATCGACGGCCGCAACGTGTGGGGCCAACTCGGGGGCCGCCGCTGGATCAAACCGGTCCCGGCCGGTGAGAGCAAGGAGATCGTCGTGCGGATCGAAGGGGGCACCTTGGCGTCGAGCCTCATCATGCAGGGCACCCCGAAGTTCGAGGGGCCGTACTGATGACCGCGGTGTGGGATGCGCGGGCCGCGGCCCGCCGCATGGATCAGGCCAACCTCGACGACGAGGCCACCTACCGGGCGCCGGATGCGTACGTGCGGCTCTGGGACAAGTACATGGTCGAGGAAGGCGTCGTCGGCGATTACCTGTCGCTGGCGCACGCCAAACGCAAGAACATCGTCGGCCCGCTGACGATGACCCTGCCGCATGACACCCAGTTCCGGGACCTGTTCTTCAACAACCCGGACGGCGAAGACGCGATGATCCCGATCACCTCGGACACCCCGGGCGATCGGTGGAACGGGAAGGTCGAGCGGGTCACGCTGCTGCGCGACGCGGACGGCACCGAAACCATCGAGGTGTCGGCGCTGTGCGACCTGCAGCATGTGGCGACGACGTGCCTGTGGGCGTCGCCTGGAGCGCCGTTGTGGGCGCAGTTCCCTCGGCACTCGATCAAGATCGGGCCAGCGAGATCGATCTGCACCAGCTGGCTCGCCGAGAACACCGCGCGCCTCCAGATCCCCCGAGGTTCGGCGAACTGGCCGGTGGCGATCGTCCCGACCGACGTGCTGCGCGATACGTCGAAGTGGGCCGGCGGCAGTGCACGCTTCGACATGGCGCTGCCGTTCCTCGAACCGTTCCTCAAGGACGCCGGCCTGGTGATCCGCGCCGAGATGTTCCTGCCCGACGAGGACGAGCAACCGGCCCCGGAGTGGTTCTGGCTGGACCAGCCGACCATCGTCATCCGCATCGACGACGAGTCGAACACCACCGGTCCGACCGGAACCATGCTCGACGGTCTGCTCGGCTGGTTCGAGGACTTCCTCGACGACGGCACCACCCCGGTGCGGTACCCGAACTTCGGCGCCGAGACGGACTACGAGGAGGCGTACGCAACCGGTCCTCTCGGCACGAAGACGAAGTTCCCGCACGTGTGGTATTTCCAGTCCGAGTACGACGGGCTCGGTGACCTGGAGATCGCCGTGCACAAGCCGCCGGCGACGGACATTCTCGTCGGCGGCCGGTCACCGTCGTATATCAACGCCGCGATCGAGATCTCGATCAAGAACATGCTCTCGTGGTTGGGCCTGCTCATCGGTGTGCCCGGTCTCGACAGCCTCTACCGCGGGCAGCTCGACGACGTGTTCCTCGCGTTCGACGTCGGTGTCGACCGCGGCCGGGTGCAACGCGCCGGGCCGTACGCGTGGCGTGAGATGTTCATGACCGGCTCGGAGAAGGCGTTCACCATCGACGGGCAGATGGCGAAGCTGCAGGGCCTGCACGACACCCGCGGCTACACCAGCCACAAGGTCACGGTGCGCGACTTCGCGCCGTACATCTACGGCAAGGACTTCCGGGTCGGGCAGCAAATCGGGTTCGCGCTCGAGCAGCTGCTGTTCACCGACTACGTCACCGAGGCCCTGTACCAGGACGACCGGCAGAACGCGTCGGGCTGGACACTCACAGTCGGCGACGGGTCGAAGGAACTGCACCCGGTGGTGCGCGGCTGGAACCGCATGAAGCAGATGACGCAGATCATCTCGGTCCTGTCGAAGGACGTCGGCATGGAGGCCGACTTCTTCGGTCTTTTCTAGGAGGCAAGTCATGAAGCACATCGACCGGATGCTGGATTGGTTCGGGGCGCTGCTCGGCGTTCCGATTCCTGAACTGTTCGAAGAGATCCGAGAGGATATCGCTACCCGGATGAGGTTCGAGTGAGCGACGTTATCTTCCCGGCGAAGGTCACGATCACACGCGAGGTCGACGTGTACGGCCTGCCGGTCACCCGGGCTTACGTCGAGGTGGACGACGAGACCAAGACGATCCCGCTGCCTGCCGGCAAGCCCGGCGAGCCCGGGCCGCGGGGACGGCCGCGGGCGCCGTGGGTCAAGGCGGGGGAGGTGGCCACCGAGGCTGGTCTGCCGACCGGGCTCGGCGCCGACGACCGCGGCAAGTGGTGGCACGTGCTGGCCACCAACGACATGTGGACCTGGACCGGGGCGCAGTGGCGGCAGTCGGTGGACGCGGTCGGACCGCAGGGCCCGGTCGCGCCGTCGGCCATCGTGAACGTGATCGAGACGATCTCGAATCCGAAGCTGCGCATAGCGGGAGCCGACCTCAAAGGAGTGGGGGCGGAAAGAGACCTCCGCATCACTGTTCCCGCTGGACCGAGGGGAGACACCGGGCCCGTCGGGCCGTCCGGTTCGGTGCGAACCTCGGACGACTACGACAACACCGTCGGTCTGGTCAACGGATCGCTGTTCGCCTGGAACCGCATCACTCGCAAGCTCCGAGCCATGCCACCCCCGGGTCCGATCGGACTGTGGGCGAAAGGCCCGGCCGACTTTCCTGCGACGACGTCGCTCGGAAACTTCGACACGATCGACCTCGTCACCATCGACATCCCGGCCCTGCCGTTCGCCTGGCGGCCCCGCGTGAACGGGCTCATCGCCACCTACGCCGACGATGCCAACCGAACCGGCTATCCACACGTATGGGCACGGCTCAACGACCCCTCCGGTCAACCGGTCGCCATGGGCCTGAACCCGTTTCGCACACTCCGGCACGAGGTCACCCTGTGCCCGTACTACTCCGAGCAAGGCGGCACCGCGACAGCGAACAACTACGGCGAGGCCGCCCGACTCTCGGCATCGTCGACGGTCGGCGTCGTCAAGCCCTACGAACCGGCGAAGATCTACATCCGCATCGAGCGCGACAAGGGTGATGCCACCGCCGGATCGAACATCCAGTTCGTCAAAACCATGCCGTACGTCCAGGTACAGGCGCTGCCGCTCAGGCTCTGACAGGAAGGCACACACATGGCAGAGGTAACGGTCGGCGAGTATCTCGCCTCCGTCCGCATGATCGGTGTCGACGACGGCGTCGGCCTGGAGAATGTCGTCAACAGCTTCCAGGTCACACCCACCGAGGGACTGTACGAGATCAAGGCTGGCGGTCCCGGACCCCAGGGACCGCCTGGGCCGGACGCCTGGCCGTGGGAGTGGCGCGGTGACGTCACCGACATGGCCGCACTCGACGCTATTCGCCCGACCCTCGGCACCGGCAACCGTGGATGGGCGTACCGGGTGATGTCGACAAACTCGGTCATGTACTGGGACGGCGAGACGTTCTACCCATTCCTCGAGGCGTTCGGAGCGATGGGTCCGCGGGGATTCCCGAACGAGCTGAACATCGGCACGGTCACCACTCTCGCCGAAGGAGAAGACGCCTACGCGAACATCACCGGCGACCCTCCGAACCAGGTGCTCCACCTCGGCATCCCCCGAGGAGGCCCAGGCGAAGTCGGTCCGCCGGGACAGCCCGGTCCGGTGATGAACTCCGCGGACGTCGACAACTCGATCCCGCTGGCCCACAATTACGTGCTGGCCTACAAGGAGAGCACCGGGAAGTTGACCCCGACGCCGTGGCCTGGCACTGCTGGCCCGTGGGGTCTGGGTGAGGCGAACTTCTCGACCGGGTCGAACGTGTCCGCGGCGAGCACCACCATCGCGACGCTCACCATTCCTGGCCAGCCGGCCGCCTGGCGGCCCCGCGTCGAGGGCGGACTGTCGATGCAGTCGCACGTCTCGAGCATTGGGGCCGGCCGAGCTGACTGCGAAGTCCGCGTCGGATCCAGCACCGGGCAGATTGTGGCGATCGCACCCGGCTTTCCGACAGCGAACTGGTTCCGGGCCCAGTTCTATCCGTACTTCGGGGCCACGATGTCGCCGACCTCGACGACCGGCGTCATCCCCGCGAACACCACGGTGACGTTGTTCTTCGTCATCAATCGCAATCTCGGGTCGTCGAACTACTCGTGGACCAACTCCGCGGCCTCGGCGATCGTCTACGCAGAACCGGTGGTGATCCCATGACCGAGAAGGTCCTTCCGTACAACCGCAACATCGTGCCCCAGGAGACCGGGTACTGGTGCGGTCCGGCGTCGACGCAGGTGGTGCTCAACAGTCTCGGCATCCACGTGCCCGAACCGCAGCTGGCGCGTGAGATCGGCACCCACACCGGCGGCACCGACCACATCGGTCTGATCACCCCGATCCTGAACCGGTACACGAACGCCGGCTACTTCGCTGTGCACATGCCGCAGGACCCGCCCGCCCAGGCGCAGGTCGACCGGCTGTGGCGCGACATCGTCGCCTCGATCAACGGTGGCCGCGGCGTGGTCGTGAACTGGGTTGCGCCGCCGTCGAACTACCCCCGCGGGGTGAAGGGCTCGGTGTCGCCGCGCTACCACTCCGGCATCGTGTACCACTATGTCGCGGTCATGGGCTACGACGACGAGGCGATGGCGGTGTGGGTGGCCGACTCCGGGTTCCAGCCGCAGGGGTACTGGCTTTCGCTCGCGCAGCTCGCCACGCTGATCCCGCCGAAGGGCTACGCCGCTGCTCCCGGGCCTGCGACGGCGGCGCCGACACCGGTGCCGGCCGCGCCGGGACTCACGGCCGAGGTGCTCACCGAGGCGATGGGCGGTACCGTCCTGCTCGACCGCTACCGCCAACTGCTGCCGGCCTTCTCCGCGGCGATGATCCAGGCGGGGTGCACGACCGTCGAACGCGCCGCGATGTGGTGCGCGCAGCTCGGGCACGAGTCGGTCGGGCTCAAGTACATGACCGAGCTGTGGGGCCCGACGGACGATCAGAAGACCTACGACGGCCGGATGGGCAACGGCCCAGGTGAGGGACACCGGTACCGCGGCCGCGGACCGATCCAGGTCACCGGCCGCAACAACTACACCAACCTCAGCAGGTGGGCACACGAGAAGGGCTACGTGCCGTCCCCGACATTCTTCGTCGACAACCCCGACGCGCTCGCCTCCGATCAGTACGGGTTCCTCGGAGCGGTCTGGTACTGGACGACACAGCGCCCACTGAACGACCTGGCGGACGCCCGCGACATCGTCGGCGCCACGCGCGCGATCAACGGCGGCACGAACGGCCTGCCGGACCGGCAGCTGCGATATCAGCGCTGCCTGGCGCTGGGGTCCGCACTTCTACCAACTACAGGGGGTTTCCTCATGGCACTGTCCGAAGCCGAACAGCGGCAGATGTTCGACGCACTCTGCAAACCGCAACCGTCGCTGGTCGAACCGGAATTCCTCGGCGGCCAGCCGCCGGCCGAACTCGACGCGGCCACGTTCGCGCGCACCGCGGACTACCAGGCGTTCCATGCCGCCCGGCTGGCCGAGCGGGCCGTGGGTCTGGTCGAGAAGCTGACCGAGCGGGTCGCCCAGCTCGAGCAGCGTCTGGCGAACGGAGGCAAGTGATGCTGCAGAAGATCCACGAGTCCTGGCCGACGATCCGGCAGGTCATCTACTCCGTCGCTGCCGCGATCTTCGGCGGCCTGACTCTGCTCGGGGTGTTCACCGACGCCGATGTGACGACCTACCTCGGGCACACCGCCACTGTGCTCACCGGCATCGGCACCATGGTGTACATCCTGGCCGGGCTCTACACCCCGAACCCGAAGGGCGCGCAGCCCCCGACGATCGGTGACGGCACCGACACGCCGATCAATTACCAGACAGAGCCGGCACGGCCGGGAGCGGGTGACGTCCTCACGGAGACGCTCCGCGTCACGAGGGATCGGGCACAGCAGCTCGCCCCCAGCGTCGGGCAGCTACGCACCGACCTCGAACGTCGACTCCGGGGCAACTGATGCTCGGGGCCCGGCTCACCGCCGGCGCCGCCGGCATGATGTCGTGCACCCTCGGCGTGCTGTACCTCATGCCCGAACAACTCGTCCGCCGCCCCATGCAGCCCGGTCAAGTATCAGCCGTCGTGCTCATCGAGGGACTCGGTCCATGGTGGACGGTGCTGTTCGCGGCCACCGGGCTGATGCTGCTCACCGCGGCGACCCGCCGCCGCGGATTCGTCGTCGCACACAACGCCTCGGTATTCGCCTGGCTGTTCTACAGCTGTTGCGTGCTGTACTCGGCGCTGCTGACCGAACCGCCGGTTCCGGTGGTCACCGGCACCCTCGCCGGATTTGTTGCCCTTCTGCATGCGTGCATCGCGCGCGGCTGCGTCGAACGAGGATTGAGGTGAGCGTGGATCCCAGCCTGATCGCCGGCATAGCCGGTCTCATCACGGCCATCGGCGGCACGGTCACCGCCATCATCGGCACCCGATCCAAGGTCAAGCTCGACGACATCGCCCAGCTGCAACACAAGCTCGACGAGGCAGAGGAAGACCTCGAAACAGAGCGGGCGGAACGCGCCGCCGAACTCGCCCGCGCCCGCGCCGAGCACAACGCTCACATCGACGAGCTGCAGGCCCGCCACGACCGCGAGCTCAGCCGCCAGCAGGGCCGCATCGATGCGCTGCTCGAGCAGCTCACCGAACGCGACCGGCAACTCAACAAGCTCGACCGACTGGTGATCGCGATGCGCGCGTACATCGGCCGCCTCTCGCGTGCGGTCCTCGACTATGGCGGGGTCGTGCCCGAGCGACCGAGCGAACTGGACTGAGAAGGGAGATCTGCCCATGGGAACCCTGCAGCCCGCGAAGTACGGGAAGGTCGTCGGACGCCTGGTCGCCATCGTCGGCGACGGACCCGACGAGGACGAGTACCCCGTCGCCGGCGGCTTCCCCGACACGCGTCCCCTCGCCGGGACGGTGACCTTCACTCCGCGTGTAGGCACCATCCTCGTCGCAGGCGCACAGCCGGACCCAGTGACGGCGTTCGCCCACCCGGTCACCGCCCAGCTCGACGAGAACGGGTACCTCACCCTCAACGGGAAGAAGGGCGTGTTCCTGCTCTGCCCCAGCGCGGAGACCAACCCCAGCTTCTTCACCTACTCGGTGCGCTACTCCGTCACCCTCGACCAGCGTCCGGTCTCGACGCCGGCGTTCGACATCGAACTCGTCGAGTACCTGCCGGGCCCGGACCCCGACGACCCCGACGAGGGCTCGACCGCGGTCAACCTCACACTGATGACCCCGGCGCAGCCGTCCGCAGGCACACCCGTGGTGCGGGGCCCGAAGGGCGACACCATCATCGACATCACCGTCGCACCCGACGGGCAGGCGCTGGTGTTCCACATCGACCGCGACCAGCTCGGTGTCGTCGACGAGACCGTGCCCGTCCCGGCGCTCACCGCCGCGACGACCGCGGCCGCGACCGCGACAACCAAAGCGCAGGAGGCAACGACCGCCGCAGAGACCGCGACGACGAAGGCCGAAGAGGCGACAACGGCCGCGACAACCGCGACGACCAAGGCGTCCGAGGCGGCGGGATCGGCGGCCGCGGCCGCGCAGTCCGCGCAGGATGCAGCCGACGCCGTCGGCTCTGGCATCCCGAACGCGACACCGACAGTCAAAGGCGGCATCATGCTCGCCGGCGACCTCGGCGGCACCTACGACGCGCCGGCCGTGCCCGCCCTGGCAGGCAAGGCGGACAACGGGCTCGACTACATCGCGACCTACACCAGCGGCGACTTCAACACGCTCGACTTCACCGTGCCTGGCTTCTACCGCGCGCAGGGCGGCACCGGGTATGTCGCGAACGCACCATCGACCACGGCCGGACTGTGGTGGCACGTGCTCGCCCTCCCCGCCGGTGACGGGACGGGCGGCTCGATCAACGGCTGCATCCTGTTCGCATCGACGACGACGTCGAACTCGCTGTACCAGCGCGTGCGCTACGGCAACACGTGGGGGTCGTGGGCGAATGTGAACGCACCGCTGACCGCACTGACGGTGTCGGAAGGCACGACCGGAACGGCGACGAGCTCGCGCGCCGTCCGGGCCGACTACCTCAAGCAGGTCATCAACCACTACATCACCGGCAGCTCGGCGACGTCGGCGAGCGCGATCGGGCAGGCGCTCGCCGTCGCCGCAACGATGGCGGACGCACGGTCGGCGATCGGCGCCGGCACATCGTCGCTCGTACTGGGCAACACGGCCGGCACCGCGTGCGAGGGCAACGACGGCCGGCTCTCGGATGCGCGGCCGCCGACGAACGGCTCGGTGACCGATGCGAAGGTCGCGGCGAACGCGGCGATCGCCCTGTCCAAGCTCGCCGCCGGATACATGCAGGGGCAGCGCAACGGCACCGTGACGACGACGAAGGTCGACGTGCTCACCGAAGCGCAGTACCAGGCTCTCGTCACCGCGGGCACGGTTGACGCCAACACGATCTACTTCCGGTCGGCCTGACCGATGGCTGTCCTGTCGCTCGGTAGCACCGAGCTCAAGAAGGTGTCCCTCGGGTCGCTCGACATCGCGAAGATCAGCCTCGGCGCCACACTCATCTGGCAGGCCGTGACGTTCCTGCCGTCCCGCATGACCAAGACCGGGACGCAGAACTTCACCACAAGCTGGGCGCTGCTCACCGGATGGACGGCGGACACCGCGAACTACCCGGGCTCGACGGTCGTGTCGAACGCCCTGCAGGTACAGGGCGGGAAAAGCGGCGCGACGATCACAGCCTCCCTGCCTTACACGGGATCGTTCACCAACCCGCACACGGCGCGCATCCTGCTGAACGGGTCCGTGATCGCCACCGGCACCGCGAACAGCGCGGCGTCGGGCACCATGACCGCGACGGCGACAGATGTCACCCTCGCCGACGGCGACGACATCACGGTCGAAGTCATGGTCGGCACCTACGCCAACGGCTTCGTCTCCGCCGGCGGCATCGTCACCATCACATAGAGCCTGAAGCGCCCCACCTTCCCATCGAAGGTGGGGCGCTTTCGGCGTCTCCCGTGGTCCGCTACTCGCAGGCGACGCCGTCGTTGTCACCGTCGAGGTGTGCCGCGTAGCCCGGCTCCCCGCGGAAGATCGGAGTCACGCCGGCCTGACGAGCCTCGGTGCAGTTCGCATACGACGCGCCGGACGACCCGGCCGAGCCGGAACCGGAGCCGGATGCGATCCATGACAACGGGCCAGCCGATGCCACAGCGGGCGCCGCGATAGTCATCAGTGCGGCGGCGAAACCAGCAGCGACCAAACGTGCCTTCATGTTCTCCCTATTCGTTGGATGGAACCCCGACGAATGGGACATTAGAGCACTGCCTCGACTTCGTGACAGCCAGGGAATCCTGCCCGAATGGAGCGGTCCCATAAGGTGCTTCGGATCGAAGCCGGCTGTGCCTATCCGTCGACAAGGAGTAGAAGAACCAGGATGATCACCACTCCGATGGACAGGGAGATTACGAGCCCACCGGTGGGGGATCTGGCATCACCGAAAAGCGGTTCGTCGGAATCCCATTGCCACCGCCGCCGCCTACCCACTCCGCCATGAAACCGTACTGCCCGGTATGTCCGCAATGAGTAGATCTACGCACGCGGCTGGGAGCGGCGGCCGTACATCTGGGCCAGCGGCTCGTGTAACAGTCGAACCAGCGCCGCCGACACTACCGGCGGTAACCGTGAGTACCCCCGACGCTCGACGGTGCCGCAGCAGAATCGCCTCCGCTCCATTGCCTCCGGCGCGGGGGCGATTCGTTTTTGCGCAGGTTGCGCACGTCTCGCAGGCAATAGTGCGACGTGGTGATCGCCGTCTACCATCGACCGGACCGGCTGTGCAGCCCGCTCAAATATGAGGAAGCCCCGCCGGCGATCTATATAAGGAGCCGACCGGCGGGACTCAGCCACCGGACGGGGGAGAGCGGCGGCCAAGATCAACTTTAGGCGGACAGCGGCCGTCCCTTAGGCCTCCCGCCCGTCACGGCGCACTTCCCTCCGCGCCGGGCGCGGGGCGCTCCCCAAGGCCCAGAACGGCGGAAGCGATGATCCCGAGAGTCGATTAGTAGAGAGAGGCGACGAGTTCCTCAGCCACCGGTACAGTACGACTCCTAGCTTGATCCGGATGCGTGGGTCGATTCGTTGACACAGTGACTGCACACAAACGACAAGTCACGTGTACGAAGCTCCCTAGGTTGAGTAAGTTTGTGGCGACGGCCACGCTGGTGCGTATTGCTGACTAGGAGAATCAATGGAGATTGAGGTCCAGGGTGATCGGTCATTTCCTTCGGCAACCGGTCGTCCGTCATTATTGCTGATACCTGACAACTGGAATGACTACGGATACAAGACATTGTACGATCTCTGGATCCGTCATGGAAACGGACAGTTGTCTGAGATTGGCGGAGTGAAAATCGCTTTTGGGGAAATCAGCAAGTATCAGCATCCCTTGAATAGGGGACGGTATGACCACCTGCCAAGCGAGTATTTCTCGTTGGGTCAGGAGGATTCCTATTATGAGAATATTCGTGCCTTGGGAGACGATCTTCGGGAGGATATTCTACGTTCCCTTCGTGATATCGCGTTCAATATCGACGGAGAACTGTCCCTCGCATTGCAATTTGATGTGACGGAAACGTCGTTGTTCAGGTACGTCAGCAAGAAGACGGTCATCGGCCAGTTCTCGCGTATTGCGCATGGTGGGAAAAGGGTTCAGGATTACAAGTTTTCGTATAGATTTCCCCCCGGGGATGGGTTTGGACTATGCCCTGAATTAAGATTCGAGGTCGACCCTACTTCGAACCCTCCTTCGAATATCCATGTAATTATCGGTCGTAACGGTTCCGGTAAGACCAGGCTCCTACGTAGGATCGCTCAGGCCTCGCTTGGTTCCGGCGTCAAAGAAGCAGGGGAGATATTTGACCTGGAAAATCCCGGATCCCGACCCTTTGTAAACTTGATATCAGTGGCGTTCAGTGCATTCGACCCTTTTGACTCCTTCGAGCATGCTAGTCGAAATGATGAAGGTGTCAATTATCGGTATGTCGGGCTTCGAGATCACGACGGAGGATCCATAACCGTCAAGGACTCAGCGGACCTTGCCCAGGAGTTCTCTGAGATCCTCGTTTCGCTCGGGTCGACTGAGTCTAGAGAGCAATGGCAGCGCGCAGTTGAGCTTCTAGAAAGCGATCCAAACTTCGCTCGGTATGGTGTTTCGGTTTTGCTTGGACGAATGGGAAACTTGGCCAATAACCTCACCGCGTCCCCTCGGGCTAAAATAGATCCAGCTGCGGCGTTCGAGTTGTTTGGTAAATTGAGTTCGGGGCATAAAATTGTTCTCCTGACAATGACCCGGCTCGTTGAGCTAGTTGCCGAGCGCTCGCTAGTTCTAATAGATGAACCCGAGTCCCATTTGCATCCGCCCCTCCTCGCCGCTTTCATGCGTGCACTTTCTGAACTTCTCAAGAACAAGAATGGCGTTGCATTGGTCGCGACTCATTCGCCGGTGGTCCTGCAAGAAGTGCCAAGTGGATGCGTTTATAAGATGAACAGAATCGGCGAGGATTCTGTCGTAGTAGACCGTCCCCGTCTAGAAACATTCGGAGAAAACGTAGGCATTCTAACTCATGAAATATTTGGTCTTGAGGTGGAAGGTTCAGGATTCTATCGCGAAGTTTCGCGGGTCGTCTCCGAGTGCAAAACATACGAAGAGGTCCTCGAGAGGTTTGGTCAGAAGCTAGGAGGCGAGGCCAGAGGTCTGGTTCGGATTCTCTTGGCGTCAAAAGAGGGAGTCTAGCGATAATGCAATCACTAAGGCTGCCGGTAATTTCTGTTGAGGACGTCGTAAGAGGCAGCATTGATGGAATGCAGGACAAGTCGGTGCGGGCCGCCGTGGAGAAGGTTATTGCTGAATTTTCTCTAGCGAACGAAAAGTTCGTAAAGTCAATTAAGGAGGGGACGCTTCACGCGCTCCAGTCTTCACATTTTGAAATATCGGGATTTTCAAATGCGGAAATTGTGAAGATCGTGTACGAAGACGGCATGATATGCCGGAAAGGTGGCCGCCGGTACTACGACCTCCTAAAATCTCTTCCAAGGTATGGTGAATGTCCATTATGCGGAATTGGGGATGTGGAGACGCTGGACCACTATCTTCCTAAATCGAGATTCCCTGCGCTCTGCGTTTCTCCCGCAAATCTCATACCAGCTTGCCGAGACTGTAACACCGAAAAAAGAGAGGTCTTACCCAGGGTGCCGGGGGATGTGACGTTGCATCCATATTTCGACCGTGTGGACCATGACCAATGGTTGCATGCGCGAGTTGTTCAGGAATGTCCGCCAAGACTTGAATTTGTGGTCATCCCGCCAATTGGATGGGCTCCTGTGCTGAAAGAGCGAGCGGGTAGTCATTTAAGAGTTTTCAAACTTGGCAAGAGGTATGCGAGTCACGCCAACCGTACGATGTCGAGCATACGGTTGATACTGGAAAGTCAATATGAGTGCGGCCAGGGCGTTGGTGTAGCTGAGTACCTCGATGGTGAAGCTCGGACGCGGCTCCTTGAAAAGCCGAATAGTTACTTGGGTGTCACATATCAGGCGCTGGCGGCGAACCCTTGGTTCTGCGATGAAGGGTTCAAACTGTTCAAGATTTGAGCTGCATGTACCGCTGGCTGCCCTCCGTGCGCGGTCACTTCGGAGGGCGGGGCGTTCGTGCGCTCGGTGCGCATCCGTCGCTTTAGACCGAGGCGGCCGCGCGTGACGCGCTTCGGTACCCCAGAGTGCGGCCACGTTGCTCACTGATGTCTGGGTTTGCCGGTACTGTTCTCGACGTCGAAGCACAAGGGGGAAGATATGGCGCTGACCACGTCGCTACGGGGTCGAGTCCGCAATACGAGTCTGCCAAAGAGCCATGCCCTCCTTCCCCTCCTGGAGGCCGTGGTCAACGGGATACAGGCCATTGACGCTCAGTTCGGCGACGACTGTGGTCAGGGTCGTCTGAGCGTCAAGATCGAGCGCAGTTCACAGGGTGAGCTCGACCTCGGTCCCTCCGGTCCCGGCCGGTCTGCACTGAAGCCGATCGTCGGATTCACCGTCGAGGACAACGGAGTCGGCTTCACGGACGAGAACATGGTCTCGTTCGAGACCCTGGACAGCGACTACAAGGCGGCGGCCGGTTGTCGTGGGGTGGGCCGTTTGCTCTGGCTAAAGGCATTCGACAGAGTCTCTGTACGCAGTGTGTACGAAGACGCTACAGGAACATTGCGCGGTCGTCAGTTCAGGTTCTCCATTAACCACGACGTCGAGCACATCGAGCCGCCCGAAATTCTCGCCGAGGCCGGCACCGTCGTAGAGCTGGATCGATTCAAGGACGCCTATCAACGAAGTGCTCCGAAGACGGTCGAGGCCATTGCCAAGGAAGTGTTCGAGCACTGCATTTGGTACTTCCTCCGGCCGGGTGGTGCGCCCGAAGTGACGGTCTTCGACGATGACGACGCCGTCCCGCTCAAAGAGCTGATGGACGACTTCGTGTTCTCCTCGATGCCGACGACGACGTTCGAGGTCAAAGGTGAGAAGTTCGACATGGTCAACCTTTGCCTCAAGTCTTCGACCCGCAATCAAACCCCACGGTTGTACTGGTGTGCCGCGAGCCGTGTCGTGAGCGAGGAGAACCTTACCGGGAAGATCCCCGGCCTTTACGGAAGGCTCAAGGACGATCAATCAACCGATTTCACCTATGTTTGCTACCTCTCCTCGGACTATCTCGACGCTCACGTCCGTGCCGACCGGACGGCTTTCGACATCGGCGAAAGCGTCGCAGGCACGACCATGG
>NZ_WVTE01000087.1:0-9222 GCF_009939605.1 Rhodococcus sp. YH1
CGCGGTCGTGGCGAAGATCGCCGGAATCGCGTCGGCGATGATGGTGCGCCCCTGGGTGTCGACCGGTCCCGGCGCGATTCCGTTGCCGAACTGCACGCGGCTGACGCCTGCGCCGCTGTCGCTGGTCATGGGGGCTCGGCGGGGGTGGTCATTGGACGCGGGGTTTCAGGTCGTCGGCGACACCGGTGGTCTCGTCGAACAGCACGACGTCGAAGACGGTGATGTTGACCTCGGTGACCTCGAGGCCGGTCATCCGTTCGACGGCCGCGATCACGTTGTGGCGGATCGCGACGGCGAGTTCGTGCAGGGCCACGCCGTATTCGGCGACGATGCCGATGTCGATCGCGGCCTGTTTCTCCCCGACTTCCACCGCGACGCCCTGCCCGTGGTTGATCCGCGCGCCGGGAATGCGGTCCCGCAGGGCCCCGACCACGCGTGCGGTGCCCGCGCCGACGTCGTAGACGCCGCTGATCTCGCGGGTCGCGATTCCGGCGATCTTCGCCACGACCGCGTCGGCGATGATGGTGCGCCCCTGGGTGTCGACCGGTCCCGGCGCGATTCCGTTGCCGAACTGCACGCGGCTGACGCCTGCGCCGCTGTCGCTGGTCATGGGGGCTCCTCGTCGGCCTGCCGGATGAAGGTCTGTCCCCTCCGACTGTAGTAACTCCAGGCCGCCCCGGGTGCGGGGCACGCGGCTCGCATGAACGGCGCCCTGTCCGGAGGTCCCTGTATTTGGTAAAACAGTTGCACGGATTACGGTGGCGTGGGTCACTGCTGGCGGAGAGGGTGGAGCGGGTGGGTGAGACGGGAACACAGCGGATCGTCGTGGTCGGGGCGGGGCTGGCGGGGGTGCGTGCCGCAGAGGAACTGCGCCACGGTGGATTCGACGGCGAGCTCGTCCTGATCGGCGACGAGCCGCATCTGCCCTACGACCGGCCCCCGCTGTCGAAGGACGTCGTCCGTGGCGGGACCGACGACACCACCCTGCGGCCGCGGGAGTTCTTCGACGACCAGCGCATCGAGCTGCGCCTGGGTGTGCGGGTGCAGGCGCTGGACGCGGCGGCCCGCACCGTCGCGCTGTCCGACGGGCAGAGCGTCGGCTTCGACGAGTTGATCGTCGCGACCGGGTTGCGACCTAGGCGGTTGCCCGGCACGGCCGGGCTCGCCGGGGTGCACGTGCTGCGCTCCGTGGACGACAGCCGGGCCCTGCGCGCGGCGGTCGTCCCGGGCGGGCGGGCGCTGATCGTCGGCGCCGGGTTCATCGGCTGCGAGGTCGCGGCGAGCCTGCGGGCGCGGGGCATGGACGTGGTGCTGGTCGAGCCGCAGCCGACGCCGCTGGCGTCGGTGCTCGGCGAGCGGGTCGGCGCGCTGGTGGCCCGGTTGCACACCGACGAAGGTGTCGACGTGCGGGCCGGCGTGGGGGTGCGCGCCCTGCGCGGCGACGGGCGGGTCACCGGCGCGGTCCTGAGCGACGGCACCGACCTCGACGTGGACCTGGTGGTGGTGGGGATCGGCTCGGTGCCGGTCACCGACTGGCTCGACGGTTCGGGGGTGCGGGTGGACAACGGTGTGGTGTGCGACGGCGTGGGCCGCACCTCGGCCCCGCACGTGTGGGCGGTCGGGGACGTCGCGGCCTGGGAGGTCTCGGACGGTCGGTGCGCGCGTCTCGAGCACTGGACGAACGCGGGGGAGCAGGCGAAGGTGCTCGCCGGTGCGCTGCTCGGGTCCACCGTCGCCGACGCCGCGCGGGTGCCGTACTTCTGGAGCGACCAGTACGAAGTGAAGATCCAGGCCCTCGGTGCGGTCCGCGCCGACGACACCGTGCACGTGGTGCGTGACGACGGCCGCAAGTTCCTCGCCTACTACGAGCGCGACGGTCGTCTCACCGGTGTGGTCGGCGCGGGACTGGCCGGGCCGGTGATGAAAATGCGAGGCAAGATCGCCGAGGGCGCGCCGATCACGGAGATCCTCGCGCCCACGTCCTAGCCGCCGGGACGGCGAGCGCTAGATTCGTGTGGTGATCGTTGCGCTCATCGACTCGGGTCTCGGTCTCCTGCCGACGTCTGCATGGCTGCGCCGATTGCGTCCCGAACTGGATCTGATGCTCTCGATGGACCCGGACGGCGCCCCGTGGGGACCGAAGCCCGGGGACTGGGTGATCGAGCGGGTCGTGAGCACCGCGGAGCGGGCCGTGACCCGGGGCGCCGAGGTGGTCGTGCTGCCGTGCAACACGGCGTCCGTGACCGCGCTCGAGCACGTGCGCGAGACGCTCGGTGACGAGATCCCGGTGATCGGAACGGTGCCGGCGATCAAGCCGGCCGCCGCGGCGTGCGAATCGGTGGCGATCTGGGCCACCGCCGCGACCACCGCCAGCCGCTACCAGGCCGAGCTGGTCGCCCGGTTCGCCGGGGACCGCGACGTGGTGGGGGTGGCCTGCCACGGGCTCGCCGATGCCATCGACCGCGGCGACACGACCGCTGCGGCCGCGGCGATCGCGGCCGCGGCGCAGCGGACCCCGCCCGACGTGGGTGGCGTCGTCCTCGGCTGTACCCACTACCCGCTGGTGGCCGACACCATCGCCGCGCACCTGCCGCCCGGTGTGCGTCTGTTCGACAGCGCCGAGGCGGTGGCGGCCCAGACCCTGCGCCGCATCGACGCCCTCGGCCGGCCGTGGGCGGGCAGCGGGCGGGTCGAGGTGTTCCTCAGCGGGAGGCCGGGCGAGCTGCCCCCCGGCGCCCTCAGCTTCCCGGCGGGCCGGCAGCTCGTCGACGGCATCGGCGACCCGACCGCCGGTCTGCCCGGCGACGAGGCTCCCCGGGCCGAGACGCGCTGATCCGCCGCCCTGCTCAGCCCATCCCGGTCATGCCCGCGGCGACGAGCCGCGCGATGCCGCCGAGTTCGTCGGGGGAAGGTCCGTCGAGGCCGAACAGCCGGTCGACCGTGGCGGCGGAGAACATCGCCGACACCCACGTCGTCGCGCAGGTGCGCAGGGTGCCCGGCTGTATCGGGCCGGGCACGCTGGCCTGCAGCACCCGCATGGTGGCCTCCTGCAGGGACGTCCGCAGCCGGCGCAGCGGGGTGCGCAGGCCCGGATGCGTCTCCGCCTCACGCCAGATCACCCGGAGCAGCGAGGAGTGGTGGGTGCGCAGGTCGAGGGCGGCGTCGAGGTTGACGAGGCTGGCCGCCGGGTCGCCGGGGGAGACGAGGCCGGTGACGTCCTGGATCGGTTCGGCCGGCAGCCGCTCGGCGACGAGCGTCTCGAGGATCGACTCCTTGGTCGGGAAGTAGTAGAAGATCAGTCCCTTGGGCACGTCCGCGGCGGCGGCGATCGCGGTCGTCGAGGTGGCGTCGAAGCCGTGGGCGGCGAAGAGGGTCTCGGCGGCGTCGAGGATGTGGACACGCGCGGCGTTGTCCCGCCGCGCGCGACGGCGCGGCGGTGTCGAGCCCGGGGTGCTCATGGCGCTCACTTCCGGGTGCACCGGCAAGGGTGTGAAGGCGCCGGGTTGTGGGACGGAGGGCGGTGTGGACGGAGGGCGAGGGCCTCGGCTCCCGCCCTCCGCGTGCGGAAGGCCGCTGTCGCGGCCTTCCGCGCCGTGATCAGTGGTGCGTGGCCAGTCCGCCGTGTCCGTGCATCCGGGCACTCATCACAGGCAGTGCCGCCACCGCGACGACCACGGTGAGCACGCCCACCACCCAGGCCGTCCAGGATGCACCGCTGTACTCGGTGAAGCCCATGACCCAGGGGGAGAGGAACAGCAGCACGCCGAAGACGCCCATCGCGTAGTCGATCGCGGCCATGGTGGGCCGGACGATCTGCGCCAGTCCGGTCAGCGCGATCAGCACGCCGAGGACGATCAGGGTCCACATCGTCGTGTTGTCGTTGGCGACCCACAGCGGGGAGAGGGCGGTGAAGACGCCCAGGATCACGGCCACGTAGTCCTGTAGCCGGCTGTCGGAGAACATGTCGAGCCTCCTAGTGGGGATTGTGTCCTGACTTCGGTATAGACCTGATCGACCGGTCGGTCAATGGTGTGGGGGATTGCACTGCGGTAACGCTCCGGTGCAGTTGGGAGGGGTTTTTTGCGGATCGGTGACAGAGGGGGGAATGATCTCCGCGGTGCGTGTGTTCCACTAGATCGTTGCCTTGGCCAACGAACTGTCGGCCTTCCCGCACGAGTTCTCAGGAGGTCCGATGCCGGAGCCGACGCCGGGCCGCACCCTGCCACGCCGTTGCGGTTTCGCGGCGGTGGGCACGGCCAGCTTTCTACTCACCGCGTCGTCGTCCGCCCCCTCCCCGCTCTATCCGCTGTACCAGCAGCAGTGGGGTTTCTCCGCGGGAATGCTGACCGCCGTCTTCGCCGTCTACGCGCTTGCCCTGCTCGCCACGCTGCTGACGATCGGCTCGATCTCCGATCACGTCGGCCGCCGGCCGGTCCTGATCGGGGCGCTGCTGCTGCTCGTGGTGAGCATGGGCGTGTTCGTCCTCGCCGACGACGTGGGCTGGCTCGTGCTGGCCCGCGTGCTGCAGGGTCTCGCGGTCGGCGCGGCGACCGGCGCCGTCAGCGCCGCCGTGATCGATCTGCAACCGAACCCGCGCCTCGGATCCTTCGTCAACAGCGTGGCGCCGTCGCTCGGGCTCGCCCTCGGCGCCGCGGGGGCGGGCCTGCTCGTGCAGTTCGCGCCCCTTCCCACCGTCCTCGTCTATGCCCTCGTCGTCGTGATCGCGCTGGCGCTGGCCGTCGTGCTCGTCTTCGTCCCCGACCGGGCACCCGCGCCGGGCTTCGCGTCCCGCCGGGCCGCGCTGCGCAGCCTGCTGCCGAGCGCGTCGGTGCCGGCGGACGTGCGGGGCCCTTACCTGGTGATCCTGCCCGGTCTGCTGTCGGCGTGGTCGCTCGGCGGCCTCTACATGTCCCTCGGCCCGTCGATCGTGGGCACGGTCTTCGGTATCGGCAACCGCCTCGTCGCGGGGCTGGCGATCTTCACGCTCTTCGCCTCCGGTTCGGTTGCCGCGACGGTGCTGCGCGGCTCCGACCCGCGGCGCGTCGTCGTCGCGGGGACCGCGATCCTCGCCACCGGCGTCGGCGTCGTCGTGACCGCCGTGCTCGGTGGCTGGGCCGTCGCGTACTTCGCCGGTACCGCCGTCGCGGGCTTCGGCTGGGGGGCGGCGTTCCTGGGCGCGATGAACGTCATCGGCGCCCTGGCGGCGCCGCACGAGCGCGGGCGCCTGTTCGCCACCACGTTCGTCGTCTGCTACCTCGCGTTCTCCGTGCCCGCGGTGCTCGCGGGCCTGGCGACGGGCGCGTTCGGGCTGACCTCGACGACGCTGGGCTACGGCTGTGCCGTGATCGTGCTCGCCCTCGGGGCCGGGGCGGGGGTGGCGCTGCGCGGCCCGCGGCAGCCGGTCGCACAACTCGCGGAGGCACCGGTTCTCGTCCGCTGAGGCGGGGATTGCCGGCGCGTACACGCAGGGGCCCTCCGTCCGGACGAGCCGGACGGAGGGCCCCTGCGCCGTCTCAGAAGACGATCTTGACCGTGTCCGTCACCGGGTGGGCCTGGCAGCCGAGCACATAGCCGGCCTCGATGTCCTCGGGGTCGAGGATCTCGCAGTTGTCCATCTCGACCTTGCCCTCGAGGACGGTGCAGGCGCACGAGCCGCACTCGCCCTCCTGACAGGAGTAGGGCACGTCGATGCCCTTGGCGAGCATGATGTCGACCAGGGTCTGGGAGCGCGGCCACGGGATCGTGTGGGTCTCGCCGTCTAGCTCGACCTCCACGGTCGCGGCGTCGGCCGCCTCCTCGTCGCTCACCTCGACGGGGGTGTGGTCGGCGAACGGGTCTCCCGCGAGGGAGTTGAACACCTCCGCGTGCACCTGGGAGCGCGGCATGCCTGCGGCCTGCAGCGCCCGGTGCACGGCGTCCATGAACGGACCGGGTCCGCACATGAACGCCTCGTGGCTCGTGTACGGGGTTACCAGGGTGGCGAGCTGGTCGGCGGACGGCAGGCCCTGCACGGACTCGAGCCAGTGCACGACGGTGAGCCGGGTGGGGTACTTCTCCGCCAGCGCCCGCAGCTCGTCCGCGAAGATGATCGACGCCTCGTCGCGGTTGGCGTAGACCAGCACGACCGTGCCCGAGCCCTGGGTCAGTGCCGACTTGAGGATCGAGATGACGGGAGTGATCCCGCTGCCGGCGCCGAACAGCAGGAAGTCGTGGTCGAGGGACTTCGGGGTGAACACTCCCGACGGCGGCAGTACCTCGAGTCGGTCGCCGGCGGAGATCCGGTCGCACAGCCAGTTGGACCCGTAACCGTCGACGGTCCGCTTGACCGTGACCTTGGGGGCGTCGTCGGTGTACGGGGAGCTGGCCAGCGAGTAACAGCGGGCCACGGAGCCGGTCTGCTCGCTCGGGATGCGCAGGGTCAGGAACTGTCCGGGCTTGTACGCGAACTTGTCCTGGAACTCGGCCGGCACGTCGAAGACGATCGAGCGCGAGTCCGGCGTCTCCTCGATGACTGCGGAGACGGTCAGGATCGCGGATCGCGAGCCGTGCGGCACCTCGACTGTCGTCATGGCCAGGTCGGTCCTTCCGTGGAGCGGGCGAAGCAATCTAGAACGCGTTCTAGTTTCAGGGTATCAGCAAGACGACGCTACCGGGACGGGGTGCACCGGGGTCCGGTCGGCTCCCGATCAGCGGGAACCGCACCTGCCCGATCGGGTAGGCCCGCGCGCTCGACCGGACGGCTTCGGTCCCGCGACCGGACGGTTCGGGCTCGAACCCCTTTCCGGGAGCGTGATCGGGCCCGAGAGTGGGGAAGGGAAGAGACGCCGGTCACACCGGCCGCCCCCTTCGAACCACCACTTCCGGCCGACACACCAGGAGAAACGCGATGGCCATCGAACTCAACCAGATCTGGGACTTTCCCATCAAGGAGTTCCACCCCTTCCCCCGGGCGCTGATGGGTGTCGGCGCCCACGACATCATCGGTGTCGAGGCGAAGAACCTGGGCTTCAAGCGCACCCTGCTGATGACGACCGGCCTGCGCGGCTCGGGCATCATCGAGGAGCTCATCGGCAAGATCGAGTACCAGGGTGTCGAGGTCGTCCTGTACGACAAGGTCGAGTCCAACCCCAAGGACTACAACGTCATGGAGGCCGCCGCCCTCTACCAGCAGGAGAAGTGCGACTCCATCATCTCCGTCGGCGGCGGCTCGAGCCACGACGCCGCGAAGGGCGCCCGCGTGGTCATCGCCCACGACGGCCGCAACATCAACGAGTTCGAGGGCTTCGCCAAGTCCACCAACAAGGAGAACCCGCCGCACATCGCCGTCTCCACCACGGCCGGCACCGGCTCGGAGACCTCCTGGGCGTACGTCATCACCGACACCTCGGACATGGAGCACCCGCACAAGTGGGTCGGCTTCGACGAGGCCACGATCGTCACCCTCGCCATCGACGACCCGCTGCTGTACTACACCTGCCCGCAGCACTTCACCGCCTACTGCGGCTTCGACGTCCTCGCCCACGGCTCCGAGCCGTTCGTCTCGCGGCTGGACTTCGCGCCGTCGCTCGGCAACGCCCTGTACTCGATCGAACTCGTCGCCAAGCACCTGCGCGAGGCCACCTTCGAGCCGCGCAACCTCAAGGCGCGCGAGGGCATGATGAACGCCCAGTACATCGCCGCGCAGGCCTTCAACTCGGGCGGCCTGGGCATCGTGCACTCCATCTCGCACGCCGTGTCCGCCTTCTTCGACAGCCACCACGGCCTCAACAACGCCATCGCCCTGCCGCGCGTGTGGGAGTACAACCTGCCCTCGCGCTACGAGCACTACGCCCGCATCGCCACCGCGATGGGCGTCGACACCCGCAACATGACCACCGTCCAGGCCGCGGACGCCGCGGTCGAGGCCGCCATCCGGCTCGCCAAGGACGTCGGGATCCCCGACAACTTCGGTCAGGTGCGCGTCGACTCGTACGAGAAGAACCGCATGAACACCGGCAAGTACGCCGGCCGCGGCGACGTCATCAAGGGCGACGAGAAGACCGTGCGGGCCATCTCCGAGCACATCCAGGGCGACTGGTGCACCCCGGGCAACCCGCGCGAGGTGACGGTCGAGTCGATGATCCCGGTCGTCGACCACTGCATCAACCGGTCCTACTGACCCACCTGCTCGACCGATCCCGTGCCCGGGGCGGGGCGACCCGCCCCGGGCACACCCACCTCCCTCGAGTGCCGACGACACAGGAGCACCGATGACCAGCTTCGCCAGCGGACCGGAACTCGCCGACGCGCTGCGCCGCCACGACTACATCGCCGACGACGAGTTCGCGGTCGTCGTCCACCTCGCCACCGCGCTCCAGCGGCCCCTGCTGCTCGAGGGCCCGGCCGGCGTCGGCAAGACCGAGCTGGCCAAGGCGCTCGCCGCCGCCGGCGGGCGCAGGCTGGTGCGGTTGCAGTGCTACGAGGGCCTCGACGACAGCCGCGCGCTGTACGAGTGGGACTACGCCAAGCAGCTGCTGCACGTGCAGATGCTGCGCGACCGCATCGGCGAGCAGCTCGCCGCGTACCCCGACGTCGCCGAGGCGTCCCGGTTCCTCGCCGCGCAGGACTTCGGCCTGTACTCCGAGAAGTTCCTCGCCGTGCGCCCCCTGCTCGAGGCGATCCTCTCCCCGGAACCGGTGGTGCTCCTCGTCGACGAGGTGGACCGCACCGAGGAGTCCATGGAGGCGCTGTTGCTCGAGGTCCTCGCCGAGGGGCAGGTCACCATTCCCGAGGTGGGCACCTTCACAGCCCGGTCCTCGCCGTGGGTGATCCTGACCTCCAACGACACCCGCGAACTCTCGCCCGCCCTCAAGCGCCGCTGCCTGCACTACCACGTCGGTTATCCCACCCCCGAACGTGAGCGCGAGATCGTCACCGCCCGGGCCCCCGAGGTCGACACGGTGACTGCCGCCGAGGTGGTGGACCTGGCCCGCACCCTCCGGGACCTGCCGTTGCGCAAGAGCCCGTCCATCTCGGAGGTGATCGACGCCGCGCGCGCCGCGACCGTCCTGCGGCGAGGCGGCGGCGACCACACCTCCCTCCGGCAGATCCGTGACATCCTGCTCGCGACGCTCCTCAAGTACACCGGCGACGCCGACCTGGTCCGCGCACGTCTCGACGGGAGTCCGGCCGAGGCCGCCCCGGCCCCGGCCGAACCGGCGGGGGAGCGGCCCGAGCGGGCCA
>NZ_WVTE01000088.1:0-9179 GCF_009939605.1 Rhodococcus sp. YH1
GGCGACGGCGGCGAGGGCGTCCTCGATCTGCTTGTGCGGCACGAGCCGCGACAGCACGCACACGGTGGGGTGCGCGGTGCGGGTGTGTTCGTCGCCGGGCTCGACCCCGGCGGGGACGGCGTCGGCGAACGATGAGCAGCGCGACATCCTCGATCGCCTCACCGGCGACAGCGGCGTCGTGGTCGAAGGCCCACCCGGTACTGGTAAGACACACACCATCGCCAACCTGGTGTCCGCGCTGCTCGCGGGTGGCCAGCGCGTGCTGGTCACCAGTGAGAAGGCTCAGGCGCTGCGTGTACTGCGCGACAAACTTCCGCCCGAACTGCAAGAACTGTGTGTGGCGGTGACCGACCCGGCGCGGGGAGGGTCTGCGGAGCTCAACCGCAGTGTCAGCGAGATCGCTACCCGCAAGGCGCAATTCAACGGGCGGCGCGCAGCGCAGCGCATCGACGAACTCACCACGCAACGCAACGACGTGCTCAACCGTCGGGCGATCCTGACGGAACAGATTCGGCAGACGCGCGCGCAGGAGACGGTCGTTCACACCGCGGTCGCCGCCGGTTACGAGGGGACGGTCGCGTCGATCGTCCGGAGGGTCCGCGCACAGGAATCCGGACAGGGGTGGCTGCCCGCACCGCTGTTCACCGACGCCCCACCTCTGAGCGTCGACGAATTCGTCACCCTCCATGCGCTTCATCAGCGGTCGAGCGTCGAGCGGGCGCGTCGCCGGCACCAAGTGTTCCCCGACTTGTCCCTGCCCACCCAGAGAGAGGTGCAGGACGCGTGCGCCGCGGTCGCACAGGCATCGCAGGACGTGACCGGCGAAATGCCGGAGTTGCTGCGGGTACTCGAGGGCGCCTCCCCCGACATACTGGCCCGTATCCGCGATCTCTGCGAACAACTGCAGGGCGCTCTGCACGATGCAGAACGGCTCGACCTGGGATTTCAACGCGTGGCCGACGATGTCCTGTCGGGGAGGGCGCAGCACCTGTGGGGAAAGACCGCCGAGTTCGCAGGTCTCGTGCAGGCCGCGCAGGAGGCCGATCGCGTCGTCGGTGCCAGCACGGTGGCAACGCCGGTGACCGGGCGGCCCGCGTTCGAGGCGTATGACGCGCTGGCTCGCAAGCTGGAGGCGGGGGACACATGGCGCAGTGGCCTCTCCCGGTTCCGGAGGAGTGACGAGCAGTCGGCGGTCGAGGCGCTCGGCGAGCCTGCGACCGTCGACGGGGTCGCGGCCACGACCGCCCACTCGGTGCGTATCGTCGCCGAGCACCTCCGTGCGCTCGACGCGGTGCGGGTCGTGGGGATCGTCCTGCGCGATCTCGGTATCGACATCGCACTCGACGAGTCACGCAGCCGTGCCATCGGCACCCTGGCACTGATCAACCGGGACCGTGGCATCGTGGACAACCTTGTCACACGGGTACGGGATGTCGAATCGGCGTTACGAGACATCCACCCTGGTGCGCCGCGGCTTGTGAGTGTCGAACAGGCGCGGTCGGTTGCGGAGTCGGCGCGGGCAATCGCCGCGGTCGGCACTGCGCAAGCCAGCAAGGCCTGGCTCGAATCCGTCGGCCTGTATGTGCGGGGCCAGATCGCCGGGGGAGCGTCGCCCGAAGGGCGCGCCCTGGCACGGGCCTTCCACGATGCGGACTTCGACGGTATCAATGCAGCTTTGGATGCATGGGATCGTGCGGCCGGTGAACAGCGGGAGGAGCTCGAACTCTTGTCGCTGCACGCGCGTTTGACCGACGCCGCACCGGCGCTCGCGCAGGCCATCGCCGAAGATCCGTCGTGGCCGCAGTGGCCGGTTCGTCTGGCAAACATCGAGAGCGCGTGGGCGTGGCGTCGCGCAGAGCAGTGGGTGCGGAACGTCAACGAGGGGCGTGAGGACGGGCAGTTCGAACGTGACCTCGACGCGGTCGAGAAAGACATCTCGCGGTTGACCACGCAGCTCGTCGCGGAGAAGGCGTGGAGCGCGTGTCTCGACCGCACGACCGCCGAGCAGGTCCAAGCCCTGCACTCGTACCGCGACCATGTCGCGAGTATCGGAAAGGGTACCGGGAGATATGCAGAGCGTTATCGGGCTGCAGCGCGTGAGGCCATGCAGGTCGCGCAGGGTGCGGTGCCGGCGTGGGTGATGCCGTTGCAGCAGGTGCTGTCTTCGGTTCCGCCTGTACAGAACCTGTTCGATGTCGTCATTGTCGATGAAGCAAGCCAGGTCGACATCAGTAGCTTGTTCCTGCTGTGGTTGGCGCCGCGTGTGATCGTGGTCGGGGACGATAAGCAATGCGCGCCGAGTGCGGTGTCGTTGGGTGCGCTCGACGGAGTGTTCCGTCGTCTCGATTCATCCCTGCCCGACATCCCGAAGTACTTGCGCGATAGTTTCACTCCCCGCTCGAGCATGTTCTCGTTGTTGCGGTCGCGGTTCGGGAGCATCGTCCGGTTGCGTGAGCATTTCCGATCGATGCCAGAGATCATCGCCTGGTCGAGCGAACAGTTCTATGCAGACGACCCCCTGGTTCCGTTGCGGCAGTATGGGTCCGACCGCCTTCCGCCTCTGCGCACCACCTACGTCGACGGTGGTGTCGTCACCGGACAGAACTCGACGTTGACGAACCGTGTCGAGGGCGGTGCCCTCGTCGACACTGTGGTGCAGTGTGTCGAAGACCCCGCCTACGACGGGAAGACCTTCGGCGTGGTGGTTTTGCAGGGGCAGTCGCAGGTCGACGTCATCCAGAACGAACTGCTCGACCGGCTCACCCCGCACCAATGGGACGAACGCAGACTCCGTGTCGGCACGCCTCCGGATTTCCAAGGGGACGAGCGGCACGTGGTGTTTCTGTCCATGGTGGTCGCGCCCGACCAGAACATCGCGGCGATGACGAGGACCGAATACCAACGACGGTTCAACGTCGCCGCATCGAGGGCACAGGACCAGTTGTGGTTGTTCCATTCGCGGACCGTCGACACGTTGCGGCCGACGGACCTGCGGCATTCGCTGCTCACCTACATGCAGTCGACGTCGCCGATGCCTGCGGCGCCGATGCCGGCGGGTGTGACGGGTGAGGAGCGGCACGAGGCATTCGACAGTCTCTTCCAGCAGGAGGTGTTCCTCGACATCGCTGCCCGCGGATATCACGTGAACCCCCGGGTGGAGGTGAACGGTCACGTCATCGATCTGGTGGTGACCGGTGCGGCAGGCAAGCTGGCTGTGGCGTGCGACGGCGAGCAGTGGCACACCACTCCCGACCGGCAGCGCGCCGACCTCGAGCGTGAACGTGAACTGCGCCGGAGCGGGTGGAGGTTCTGGAGGGTCCGCGAATCCGAGTACTACCTCGACCCGGACGCGTCGATGTCGGGGCTGTGGGGCGAGCTCGAGCGGCGCGGCATTACCTCCGAGGGTGCGGATGTCGGTGCTGTGTCCGACGCCGAGCCTTCCGGATTCACCGAGTCGTCGGTGGCCACGCCGGTGTCGTCATCGCTGGCTGACACCATTGTGGAGGCACTCGGGAGTGAGGAATATCCGGTCGTCGAGCTTGCCGATCGGCTCGAGATGGACTGGACGGTCGTTCTCGCGGTGCTGGAAGAGCTCGTCGTCGCGGGGCGGGTCGACGCGTTCGTTGCGCCAGGGCAACGGACGAACTATCGGGTTGCGGGTGTAGTCGATCGCACTGCCGACGATGGTGCCGGCTTCTGACCGAATCGGATGATCGGACGATTCGTAGGTCGGGTTTCGAGACGTTGGTGCCGCTGACCTCGCGTGGATCGTCGCAATGCCGGAGTTCGACCTCGTGGAGCAGGAGTGGTGACGACCAGTTCGTCGCCCGGCGCTATGTCTTCGTGTCTCGTACTCGAGGCACGCGGGTGTGGACCTACGGTCGCGCCGGTTTCCTGAGCTCAGGACGCGGACGGTCCACCACTGTTTTCTGCCGGCCAAGCTCGACGCCGAACCGGACCGGCGGTCGGTCGAGGACGTCTTCGGCGCCCAGCCCGTCCCGGATCCGGTCCCGACGACGCGTCAGCAGGCCGAAGCCGAGATCAAGGCCCTGGCCGGCGCCCGGCCCGGGGAATGGGTCACCTGGAAGGTCTACGACCGCAGCCGCCGCCAGTTGGCCAGCGTCGCCGCCCGGACCTGCGCACCGGCAGGATCGCCGCGGTGCGCAGCTCCGGGCTGCACATCGACTCCCGCGTCACCCCGACCGCGGATGGCCGCTTCGTCGTGGAGATCGCCCGCACCGCCGAGAACGCTTCCTGAACAGGGAAAATGCACGTCCCCTCGCCGTTCGGGGCCAGACCGTCCCCTCCGGGCCGCAGGACAACGGCGCGGGACGTCGGGTGCGGCACCCGGTGCGGGGGTACGGCACACTTTCGGGCATGACTTCTGTGGGGAGCCGGTGTGGAACAGCAGTGCGCCGATGATCATGTGGGCCTTCGCCGAGGGGTTCGACGTCGCCGGCACGAGGGTCCACCCGATCGCCACCCACGCCGTGAGCGGGCTCGGGAGCGTCCCGGACGATTACGAACAGGCTTGTCGCGGAGCAACTCTGGGTGAGAGTCTGGCCGTTCGGGGCGGGGAGGTCCGCGATGCCGGCGCCGCAGTCGACTCCTGGCTGCAGCGCACCGGCCTGCTCTGACTGCCTGTCGCACCCGCGGCTGTCACATCACCGCTCGCAGGGCGAGCCGGATCGAAGGAAACGGAAGATGCGGATCGCCCCGCGTACCCCCACCAGGAAGAACCCGCCCGAACAGTTCCACGGCGACGTGTGGCTGGACCCGATTGCCTTCCCCGCGAGGACGGTCAGCGGATGATCGTCGCGAAAGTCCGGTTCGCGCCCGGCGCCCGCACCGCCTGGCACTCGCACGCCCGCGGCCAGACGCTGCACGTTACACAGGGCGTGGCGTGGGTGCAGTCCCGTGGCGAGGAAAAGATCGAGGCGTACCCCGGCCGGACGATCTACTGCCCGCCCGGCGAGGAACATCGGCACGGTGCGGCCGCCGACTCGTTCATGGAACATCTGGCGATGCTCGACGACGCCGACAGCCCGGCGACGACCACGACGTGGCTCGAGCACGTCACCGACGAGTGCAACGGCTGATGAAGGCGGGGAACGACGTCGAGGCGGCGGTGCGCGACTGCAACAGCAGCGCGCCGCGATGGTCGCCGGCGACGCGGTCGCGCTCGGCGAACTGCTCGATGAAGATTTCACGCTCACACACATGACCGCGTACGAGCAGTCGAAGGCCGAATGGTTGGCCGACTTCGCCTCCGGCCGGACGCGGACGGAGGCCACCATCCGGGGCGGGCACGGCACCTGGCCGCTGCAGCTCGAGATCCACTACACCGCCCGCGACGGCCGGTGGGTGGCGGCGTACACCCTCGCGTCCACCTGGGTGGGTCAGCCGCGGCGTAGGGCGCGGCCATCGGGCAGGGTTCGGCCGCTCAGAAGCGCCACCAGGCGTCCGCTGTCGGTCCGCACGACCTTCCCGCTTCCCCAGCTCCAGTCGATGTCGGCAGCCTCGAGCCGGACGTCGGTCAGGTCGACCCCGAACAGTGCGCCGTTCGCGGCGGTGAGCTGGTCGAGGACGGCTACCACGGCCTCGACCGGCGCAACCGTCGGCCGGTCGAGCGCGACCGTGACGTCGAGGGAGTGGATCACTGCATGGCTGAGCGCCCCGGCCGCCCCGCCACCCGGCGGCTGCCACTCGTGCAGCAGCGGCGACCGGAGGTGGGCCAGGTGGTCGGCGACCGGCAGGGAGGCGTCGCGGGCGGCTACGGTGTTGGACAGCAGGGTGAAGTCGCCGCCTGCCGCCGCCATCTCGGCTCCGAACTGCTCGGGTGTGAGCCGCGCCGGCATCGTTACGTGCGCGACCACGTGGCGGACCTGCCACGTCGCGCAGAGCGACGGAGTGTCCCAGGTCTCGGTGGGCGCGGAGTCGAGCAGGTCGGCGAGGCCGTCGTACGTTGGCGATACCCCGGACTGCAGGTTGTTCACGGTCGGTCCCCTTTCATTCAGTGGAGCAAGGTGCCCCGCCGCCGAGCCGGACGTCCTTGCATCGCGCCGCCTGCAGAGGTTGAGACTCCACGGGCCGGTCAAACTCATCGGAGAGTGGCCAAGCCGAAGTCGCCAAGGTGTGCGACCTGCCTGACACCTATCCCGAAACTCGCCGCGGAGGGCTACGCCGAGTACCGCGCCACATCGACTTCATGGACGTGCTGGCCGAGCAGTTCGGTCTCGACGATCATGCGCTGCAGTACCCACAGGCGGGGAATATCAGGGACCGCAGGGTGCCTCACGATCCTCTGGATGGGTGAGGTGACGACGTCGCCGGATCGCTGTTCTCGACCGCCAGGGAGAGCACTGCTTCCGCCAACGCCTGCAGGGATTCGGTAGCCAAAGTGGTGTCCCGGTCGGCGGTCAGCCGGTGCACAACTGCTCGCGCACGATTCTCTCGTAGTGTTCGGCAGTCAGGCATGCCTGACGACGCAATCGGAAAGGGGGCCAGAGCCGACTCCGGCCTGCCGTCGACAGGCCGGATCGACCATCCGGAAAACGGCATCGATCTGGTGACCGGACTACGTAGCGACACGCCGTCCTGCCGACACCGGACTCGTTGCACGGCCGCGCAGGTATCTCTCAAACACGGAGGTGAGGGACGTTGTCCGACGAGACGCAGCGGGATATCGGGTCGATCAGACTGCCGCAATGGGGCCGTGTCGAGCGAGGCGGTGGCATTGTGGGCGCTTCACAGTTGAGGGTGTAATCGCTGGCTGGATGTTGGCTGGCGCGTCGGTCCCGGGGCAGCGATGCGCAAACGCAGCCGGAGGCCCGATCTTGTGTCACCGTTCGCAGTGGACTTCTTCGAGTACCCGCTCAGATCGGTCAACGGCGCACCCGATAGCGCAGGTGAAGCACCCGGTTGCCCTGAATCACCACGTCGGGATCCTCCAACAGGTGCTGTGCGTGGACCGACCCGAAGTAGCGCTTGCCGGACCCGAACACGACGGGTACGACGTCCATGCGCACCTCGTCGACCAGGCCCGCGGCAAGCACCTGGCCACCGACGTCGCCGCCGGCGACCTCGACGATGCGGTCACCCGCGAGCTCCTGCGCCTTGGCCACGGCTGCCTCGACGCCGTCGACGAAGTGAAACGGCGCCTCGGGGGCCCAGCCCTCGGGCTTCGGCCGGTGCGTCACGACGACCACGTGGTCGACCCCGCCCGGAGGCTTCCCCTCCCAGCCGTCCGTCATGTCGAAGACGTGGCGACCGACGATTGTCGCCCCAATCTGGTCCCAGTACGGCCGGGTGTAGTCGTAGGACGTCTGCGACACCTTCACCTCGCCGCTCTCGTCCAACGGGACGTCACCGCTGGACAACCAGTCGAACAGCGGTCCGGGCTGGTCGTTCTCGTCCGCGACGAAGCCGTCCACCGACACCGAGCTGTACATGACCACCTTGCCCACGGGGCTCTCCTTAGACCTCGACGTGCCTGACGCTACCCCTGGGGCGGGCTGTGCCTGCCCTGATCTGACCGTGTTCTGCCGACTCGACGAGCTCGGTCTCGAAGTGACCAGGCCGCGGTTCGAGCCGGACCGTGCTGTCTTGGCCTGTCGCGTCGTCGAACCCGAGGGGTCGGATGAGAGGTGGTGTCGCCGCTGCGGATGCGAGGGATCGTCGCGCGACACCGTAACCCGGCGTCTGGCGCACGAGCCGCTGGGTTGGCGGCCGACCACGCTGGTGGTCCCGATCCGTCGCTATCGGTGCTCCGGCTGCGAGCATGTGGCGCCAGGACACCAGCCTGGCTGCTGAGCCGCGGGCGAAGCTCTCGCGAGGTGGTCTGCGGTGGGCACTCGAAGGCGTCGTGCGCCAGCACCTGACCGTCGCGCGTGTCGCTGAAGGACTCGTGGGCGCCTGGAACACCGCCAACGACGCCGTCCTGGCCGAGGGCAAGCGGGTCCTTATAGACGATCCGCACCGGCTCGACGGCGTCCAGGTTCTCGGCGTCGATGGATCCCCGCAGCGGTCGCGGTGATGGATCCCTTCCACGGGGTCCGCGTAGCCGGTGACGCGCTCGACAAGTGCCGGCGTCGGGTCCAACTCGCGCTCCACGGCCACTGCGGTCACAAGGACGACCCGCTCTACGCCGCCAGGAGGACCCTGCACACCGGCGCCGACCTACTCACCGACAAGCAGAAGGACCGACTCACCGCCCTGTTCGCCGCCGAAGAGCAGGTCGAAGTCGAGGCGACTCGGGGGATCTACCAGCGGATGATCGCCGCCTACCGTCACCCGGATCGACCGAAGGGGCGCGAGCCGATGCAGAACCTGATCGGGTCGGTCAGTGCCGGCGTTCCCGCTGCGCTGAGCGAGGTGATCACGCTGGGCCGAACGCTGAAGAAGCGCGCCGTCGACGTGCTGGCCTACTTCGACCGACCCGGCACCAGCAACGGCCCAACCAAGGCGATCAACGGACGACTCGAACACCTCCGCGGCTCCGCCCTCGGATTCGGCAACCTCACCAACTACATCGCCGGCCCGCTACTCGAGACCGGCGGCTTCAGGCCGCTGCTACACCCAGGATGATGAAGAGCCGCATTGTGCCCTGGCTCGTTTACGACGATGTGGGCGAGGTGGTCGAGCCAGTTCGGCGGTATCTGGCTGATTGTGTTGCCCCATCGAATCTATTCTCGCGACAGTGCGTTTGAGGAGCAAGGTCACCAAGGGGCCAGGCTCGCGGACGGCCGGGCTCGCGTTGGCGCTCACGGTGATCGAGGCCGCTGAGGCACGCTGGCGCGCCGTGAACGCGCCGCGCCTGGTCGCCCTCGTTCGGGCCGGAGCCGTGTTCGAGAAGGGAAAGACTCATAGAACGACCGGTTGATGCGTCAACTATGAACGAGGTCGCCCGACGCTCGCCCATCCACAACGATTTGACAATAACTCGTGTGGTGTCGCGATGAGTTTTGCCCTCCGGTGCAGTCTGATCTGCATGGGCAAACTCATCTATGGCTTCAACGTGTCGGTGGACGGGTACATCGCCGATGCACAAGGCAACATCGACTGGACCGATCCGAGCGAAGAACTGCACCAGTACTGGAACGACTTCGAGCGGGAGACCGCCCTGTCGTTCTACGGGCGGCGGCTCTACGAACTGATGTCCGCGTACTGGCCGACTGCCG
>NZ_WVTE01000089.1:0-9128 GCF_009939605.1 Rhodococcus sp. YH1
CTTCCCGGCCGACCACGGGGTGCGGCCCCACGGTTTCGCGACCGACAACCACGCCTGGAACGCGAGGGCGCTGATCATCAGAGCGGTGCCCGCGATCATCGGTCCCGCCGGTCCGGACGTGCCGTCGCGGGCGGCGGCCACCGAGCCGTTCAGGCCCGCCGACAGCAGGAGGATCCCCAGGTTCACCTGGACCACGGTGAGGACGAACTTGATCGCCACCCACCAGTAGCGCAGGAATCCCCACGGCGTCGCCGCCGCGAGGAGAAAGCCCGTGAACGCCGACGCGTTGGCCAGCGGAGCGAGCAGCGTGCCGTCGAGGTGCTGCGCCATGGTCGTGCCGGCCACCCGCACGGCGGGATCCACCGCGGTGCGGCTCAGCGTCAACAGGACGAGCAGCGCGAGGGCCTGGCCCATCCATCCCACGGACGTGACCACGTGCAGCCACACCGTCGCCTGCCGCCACCGCTGCCCCGGACGCTTCGCCATATGGTCTACTGTCGTCCGGCAGGCGCCGCAGGGTAATCCGGGATCACCCGGAGAATCCCCCTGAAATCCGGTGCCCCGGGTTCAGCCGTGCTCGATGTACGACTCGAGTTGGTCGCGTTCGCACTGCAGTTCGTCGATCCGGCTCTTCACGATGTCACCGATGCTGACGATGCCCACCAGGTGGCCGTCCACCACGACGGGCAGGTGCCGGATCCGGCGTTCGGTCATGGTCTCGGCCAGGCTGTTCACCGTGTCGGTGGGCAGGCACGTGGACACCGTCGTGCTCATGATGTCCCGGACACGGGCGTCGAGCAGGGCGGGACCGTGCTGGTGGAGCCGGCGCACGACGTCGCGTTCGGAGACGATGCCGATCACGGCGTCGCCCTCCACCACGACGAGGGCGCCCACGTTGTGGCGGGCGAGTTCACCGATCATCTCGTCGACCGAGAGGTCCGGATCGACCGTGGCCACGACCGGCCCCTTGTTCCGCAGCACGTCCGCGATCCGCATCCGGGCACCCCGATCCATCCGCTCCCAGTCATCCGCCGTGACGGCGATCGATGGTTGTCGATCTTATTCCTGCAGGTCGACGAGACCCCGTGTGGTTATCCAGTCGTGACTCGATGGGCCGTACCGCGCGTCGGATCGTTATCCGGTGGCGTCGCCCATCACCGCGCCCTCGCGACGGGGGTCCGCGCCGCCGACCCATCCCGACTCGTCCCGGCGGAGCGCACTCAGTCCGCTGGACTGCGGGAGCACCGCCACCTGATGGCCTCGCGCGCGCAGCTCGGCCACCAGCGGATCGCGTGCGCCGTCGTCGCTGCCGTCGATCGCCGGATGCTCGCCCCCGACCCCGGTGACCGGGGTGTTCGCCGCGCCGAACGCCACCGCCGACACCGCCTGCTGCGGGTCCAGGCCCCAGTCGAGCATCCCGACGAGCGTCTTGACCACGTACTGGATGATGACGGAACCGCCCGGCGAGCCGACGACGATGCGCAGGTCGCCGCGGCTGCCGTCGGGATTGCGATCGAAGACGAGCGTCGGCGCCATCGAACTGCGCGGTCGCTTGCCCGGTTCGACGCGGTTGGCCACCGGCACCCCGGCCTTGTCCACGGGTTCGGCGGCGAAGTCCGTCAGCTGGTTGTTCAGCAGAAAGCCGTCGACCATGTGGAACGACCCGAACGCCGATTCGATCGTCGTGGTCATCGAGGCCACGTTGCCGTATTCGTCGGCGATGGAGATGTGGCTGGTGCCGTGTTCGCGGTCCTGTGGTGGGGTGCCCAGGGGCACCGGCCCGAAGTCGCCGGGTTGTGCCGTGCCCATGCTCCGGCCCGGGTCGATGAGGCCCGCACGCCCGCGCAGGTAGTCGTCGTCGAGCAGCGTCTGCGGCGAATTGCCGGGCAGGGGAACGAAGTCCGAGTCCGCCACGTACTTGTCGCGGTCCGCGTACGCGAGGCGCTCGGCCTCGGAGATCAGGTGCACGGCGTCGGCGGTCGGCTCGCCACCGTTCTCGTCGACGTCGGTCGGTCCCAGCGCGGACAGGTCGAAGTTCCCGAGGATGCCCATCGTCGCCGCCACCGCGATCCCGCCCGAGGACGGGTTCGGCATGCCACAGACCTCGTGCGCCCGATACGGCGTGCAGAGGGGGGTGCGCTTCTTCACCTCGTAGCCGGCGAGGTCGTCGACCGTCATCGTCCCGGGGGTGCGGCCGCCCGCCTCGGTGGCGGTGGCGTCGACGATGTCCCGGGCGAGGGCTCCGGTGTAGAAGGCGTCGGCGCCGCCGGACGCGATGGCGCCGAGCGTCTTCGCCATGGCCGGGTTGACCAGGACGGTGCCCGCGGTCTTGGGCGTGCCGTCGGGGTTCAGGAAGTACGCCCGCGCCTCGTCGTCGACGGCGAGGTCGGGTGCCGAGTCGGCGATCGACTCGGCCATCCGGTCGCTGATCACCACCCCGTCGTCGGCGAGGGAGATGGCCGGGTCGAACAACCGGGCCCACTCCGTGCCCCCGTGTTCGCGGTGCACCTCCTCGAGCAGGCGCACCACTCCGGGCACCCCGATCGAGCGGCCGCTGGCCTGGGCGTCGGGCCGGGGCGCGGTGCGGTCGGTGTCGCTGATCCAGCGCAGGTAGTTCTCGGTGGCCGACATCGGTGCCGTCTCCCGGCCGTCGTACGCCTGCACCTGCCCGGTCTCCGCGTCGTAGTAGAGCAGGAAGGCGCCGCCGCCGATCCCCGACGACTGGGGCTCCACGAGCCCGAGCACCGTCTGCGCGACGACCAGCGCGTCGGCGACGGTGCCGCCGTCGCGCAGCACCTTGCACGCCGCCTCCGTCGAGACCGGGTTGGCGGTGGACACCGCGTACGACGCGGTCGTCACCGCCGTCATGTCGTCGCGGTAGCCGGTGGCGACCTCGGGGTTTGTGGCCAGGTCCCTTTCGGACGTCGAGGGGGCGGGCGGGGCGGCGGACAGCGGGGTGCCGTTGGGGACGTGGATGCATTCGGCGGTCCCCGACGAGTCGTCCCCGGCCGACGTGCAGGCGCCGAGCAGCGCGACGGACAGTGCCGCGACGATCGCGACGCGGATCGTGGAGCCCACCTTCGCCACCGGTGTCATCTCGCCGACGGTAACAGCGGCCACCGGTGCCCGAAGTGCTTCCCGCGAGATCCGTTTCGGCCGGGCCGTCGTGCCGGGCCACCGCGTCCAGCCGCGAACCTTCCGGTCACCCGCGTGCGGCACGACTGTTGTGTGTGGCCGATCGGCGCGCGGCTGTGGAGCGTATCCGCTATCCCAGCAGCACAATTCCGGTGAGGGCGATCGCCGAGACCCACACCGTGGATGCGGCGGCGAGCGCGAAGGGCCGCCAGCCCACGCCCCGCAGGACGTCGATGCGTACGGCGGTGCCGAGCGCGAACATGGCGGCGGTGAGCAGCGCCGTCTGCGCGAGCCGGGCGACGTCCAGAGCCGGGTCGGGGAGCAGGCCGGTGGCGCGCAGGGCCACGCAGCCGAGGAAGCCGAGCAGGAACAGCGGCACCAGCGGGGGCCGCCGCATTTCGGTCTGCTCGCGGCTGCGGCGGCGGGACACCGCGCCGATCCAGGCGACCACGGGCGCGAGCATCGCGACCCGGGCGAGCTTCACGGTCACGGCCACCGCAAGGGCACTCGCGCCCAGCGCCCCGGCGTTGCCGGCGTCCACGGCTTCCCCGGCGGCGACAACCTGCGCCACCTCGTGGATCGCGGCGCCGGCCCACATGCCGGCCTGGGTGGTGTCGAGTCCCAGCGCGGAGGCCGCGAGCGGCAGGCCGGGGATCATGGCGGTGCCGAAGACGACCACCAGTGCGACGGCGGTGACCACGTGCTGCTTGCGAGCGTCGACGACCCCGTCCACCGCGGCGACGGCGGCGGCGCCGCAGATCGAGAAGCCGCAGGCGACGAGCAGGCGCTGCGTCCAGTCGAGCCCGAGGATCCTGCCCAGTGCCATCGTTCCGGCGATGCCGCCGACCACCACGGCCACGACGAGGCCGAGCACGCCCCAGCCGAGGGCGAGCACGTCGGTGACGAGGAGTTGCAGACCGAGGAGGGCGACCCCGATCCGGAGCAACCGGCGCGAGGCCACGGCCAGGCCGGGTTCGGTGGACGCCGGGAGCGAGGTCGTGTTGGCCAGGAGTGCGCCGAGGACGATGGCGATCAGCAGGGGGCTGATGCCCCCGGCGAGCCGGGCGGCGACGAGGGCCGCCGCTGCCGCCGCGGCACAGACGGCGAGTCCCGGAAGCGGAGCGCGCAGGCGTACCGCGGCCGGGGCCGAGAGCGCCTGGAGAGAAGTGGCCATGGTCTCCACCCTGGCGGGTGGCGCGCGTCGCGGATAGACGGTGTTTCGGCATCACCTCATATCGATTCGATATGAGACAGGGCCGCGGTAGGCACGGCCGCGCCGCCGCGAAGCGAACTTCATCGCCGGTGTGCGAGCGCCCGCACCGCGACGTCTCCCACGGTCTGCAGCGCCTGCACGAGCACGATCAACACCACCACCGCGACCATCAGGACCGGGGTGTTGAAGCGCTGGTACCCGTAGACGATGGCGAAGTCGCCGAGCCCGCCGCCGCCGACGACCCCGGCCATCGCGGAGTAGCCGACCAGCAGAACCGCGGTGAGGGTGGCACCGGAGATCAGAGACGAAAGCGATTCGGGAAGAAGTACTTTGGTGACGATCTGCCGGTTCGAGGCCCCCATGGCCCGGGCCGCGTCCACCCGCCCACGCGGAACCTCTCGCAGCGCGCTCTCGACGATGCGGGCAAAGAACGGGATCGCGCCGATCGTCAAGGGGACGAGCGCGGCGGTCGGCCCGATCGCAGTCCCGACCACCAGACGGGTCACACCGATCAGCGCGATCAGCAGGACCAGGAACGGCAGCGAACGGAACACGTTGACCACGGCCCCGACCACGAGATACAGCGTGCGGATCGGGCGCAGCCCGTCCGGCGCGGTCACGTGCAGCAGAACACCCACGAGCACCCCGCCCACGACGGTGAGGAGGAAGGCGACGCCCACCATGTAGAGGGTGTCGAGCGTGGCGGCCCACACCTCGGGCAGGGCGTCGAACCAGCTGAGTTTGTTCATGCCCCGACCCTCGCCACGACGCCGGTCGTCCACGCGACGGTGACGTCGGGCAGGGCGGCGAAGAATCGGTCCACCGCGTCGCGATCCACGTCGCCGTCGAAACGCACGTGCAGCTTGCCGATGTCGGTACCGGCGACACGGTCGACCCGGCCGCCGACGACCGCGACGTCGACCCCGACGTCGCGGGAGAGCCGGGACAGCCACGGCGTGGCGACGGCAGAGCCGCGGGCGGTGACGAGCGCGGTCACGTCCCCGTTCTGCTCGCCGACGCCCGCCGGCAGCAGCGCATCACCGAGGCGGGAGACGGGGTCGGCCACGAGATCGGCCACGGGACCGGATTCGACGATGCGGCCCCCGTCCAGCAGCGCCGCCGACGTGCAGATCCGGCGCACCACGGACAGCTCGTGGGTGACGACGACGATGGTGACGCCGAGGGTCCGGTTGACGGTCGCGATCAGATCGAGCACCTGCTCCGTGGTGGCCGGGTCGAGGGCACTGGTCGCCTCGTCGCACAGCAGGACGTCGGGCTCGGCGGCGAGTGCGCGCGCGACGCCGACGCGCTGCTGCTGCCCGCCGGACAACTGCGAGGGGAAGGCGTCCCGCTTGTCGGTGAGCCCGACCAGCTCGAGCAACGTCTCGGCCCGGTCCCGTCGCTCCGTCCTCCGTACGCCGGCGACCTCGAGCGGAAACTCGACGTTCGCGCGGACGGTGCGGGAGTGCAGGAGGTTGAACTGCTGGAACACGGTGCCGATGCGGCGACGGGACCCGCGCAGCCGGCCTTCGGACAGGTGCGAGAGGTCCTCGCCGCGCAGGAGGATGCGTCCGCTCGTGGGGCGTTCCAGCAGGTTCAGGCACCGCAGCAGCGTGGACTTGCCGGAACCGCTGGGGCCGACGATGCCGAAGACCTCTCCCTCGTCGATCCTCAGGTCGATTCCGCGGAGTGCGTCGATCGTGCCGGTGCCACCCGTTGCCGGGTACGACTTGGTGAGTTCGTCGACGACGATCACGCGCCGACCTCGTGGACGGGTACGACCGCGCCGTCGTAGTTCTCGGCGATCCAGGCGGCGACCTCGGGCGACTCGAGGGCGTCCGCGAGGGCGGTGACGGCGGGATCGGACGCATCCTCCGATCGCACCACGAGGATGTTCTCGAACGGGTTGTTGTCGACGGATTCCCGGACGATGCTGTCGTCCGCGGGGTTGAGCCCCGCTTCGAGCGCGTAGTTCGAGTTGACGACCGAGGCCGTGATCGCCGGATCGTCGACGGTGCGCGCGAGCTGCGCGCGTTCGAGCTCGACGAACCTCAGGTTCTTCGGATTCGAGACGATGTTCGCGGCAGTGACCGTCGCGATGTCCGCTTCGGACAGCGGCTTGTCGAGTTCGAGCAGGCCCGCCGACTCCAGGAGGTAGAGCGCACGCGCGAAATTGGTCGTGTCCTTCGGCAGCGCGATCGTGTCGCCGTCCTTCAGATCCGCGACCGCGGCGATCTTGTTCGAGTACAGGCCGAGCGGTTCGAGGTGTACGGCGGCGACCGACTCGAGGTTGTCCACGCCCTTCTGCTGCTGCCAGTCGGCGAGGTACGGGTGGTGCTGGAAGAAGTTGGCGTCGACGTCACCGGCTTCGAGCAACTCGTTCGGGTCCACCTCGCCGGTCACGGGCTTGATGTCGAGGACGACGTCGCCGAGCGCACCGGATTGCCGCACGTGTTCCAGGATTTCGACGTGCGGTGTCGCGGAGGCGGAGATCACGAGCGTGTCCTCACCGGTCCCGGAGGCGGAGCAGGCGGCCAGCCCGGTGGCCAGGGCGACGGCGGAGACCACGGACAGGGTGCGGCGCAGAGTCATTCGGAGTGTTCGCTTTCGTCGAGATCGCCGGGCTGGCCGGCGAGGAGGGGGGAGTTCGAGAGGTCGGCGTGATGGCGCTCGGTGACGTTGGGGTGGGCCCGCAGCCGTGACTTGAGCGCGTTGAGCCCGTACACGGCGTGCAGGGCGTCACCGTGCTCGTCCGCACCCACCCCGCGGGCCTCGGCGGCGAGTGCGCCGGGCAGCGGCACATGCGGCAACGCCTGATCCAGTGCGGGATTGAGGAAGAACGGCAGGGATACCCGGTCGGTGCCGGGAGCCGGCGGAAGGACCCGGTGCGTCGTCGCCTTCAGGTAGCCGCCGGTGGCCAGTTCGAGGAGTTCGCCGATGTTGACGACGAAGTGTCCGGGCAGGGGTTCGACGTCGACCCAGGTGCCGTCGATCTCCACCTGGAAGCCGGTGCTTCCGGGTTCCGGATAGAGCAGCGTGAGAACTCCCACGTCCTTGTGGCTGCCCACACCCTGTCCGGTGATCGATCGGTCGTGGCCCGGGTACCGCACGATCTTCAGCAGCGGATCGGGGTCCGCGAACGCGCCGTCGAAGAAATCGGCTGGTGCGGAGAGGGATTCGGACCATGCCCGGAGGAGCCGGCGGCCGACCGCGCCGGCCTGCTCGATCCACTGCAGCGCGAGCGTCCGCAGCTGCGGCACCCGGCTCGGCCACAGGTTCGGACCGTGCAGCACCTCCCACGGCCGCTGGGGGTCGAACTGTGCCACCGGAGCCCGTTCGGGACCGATGTCGAGTTGCTCGCGCCAGTCCACATATCCCTGGGTTCGTTCACCCCCGACGCGGGTGTAGCCGCGGAAATGAGGCGAGTGGGAGTTCTCGATCTCCAGCTTCACGGGGTCGGGCAGGGCGAAGAACGCGCGTGCCGCCGCGATCAGCCGGTCGGCGAGGGCCGGGTCGATGCCGTGGCCGGCCAGGTGGAAGAAGCCGACCTCGTGCGTGACCCGGCGCAGCCGGTCGAGCAGGGCGGCCCGGGTGGCGGCATCGCCGTCGAGGCCTGTGAGGTCGACGACGGGCAGGGTGGTCGAGGGAGGCATCGCAGGGAGTCCTTTCGGGCCACGTCGAGCGCCGGGTGCCCGGGAAACGGGCAACGCGGCGCCGGCGGCCGGAGGAGATGTCGGTATCGGGAGACGCGGGTGCGTCCGGTGGGACGGCTGTCAGCGACAACAACACGCCGGGGCGTGCGTGCCCACGACGCGTGCGATCACGACCTGCGCGTGACTGGTGCCGACCATCTTTCCTCCGATGGGCCGCGGGCGCGGCCCGTTCGTGGCGGGAATCCGCCCTCGGTGCTGCCGGACGGTCACGCTATCCAGTGGACGGGTCTCGGACAACCCACGCCCTTTCGGGCGGGTCCGACCTGCACCGATTTCGGATCACGACGATCGCAATCCTGGTCCGCACCCCGGTGCACGGCTACCGTGACGCCGATGCCGAGACGACGACGGCGACGTGTCCGGCCGGGCGCAACGGTTCCGATCACCTCGAGGACAACCCTTCACGGACGCCCACCGGGACGGCAGACTCTGTAGTTCGTGCGCTTCCAGATCCTCGACATCATCTTCAACCCGCCGCATCCGGTCACCGGCGACGTCGTCGCTCCCGCGGAGCGCCTGAACCGCGTCGTCGAGATGGCCGTGCTCGCCGAGCAGCTCGGCATCGACAGTTACTCGGTCGGCGAACGTCATGCCGGCGACGTGCTCTCGTCCAGCCCGACCGTCGTCCTCGGTGCCATCGCACAGGCCACCGAGCGGATCCTGTTGTCCACGGGTGTGACCGTGCTGTCGGTGCTCGATCCCGTGCGCGTCGCCGAGGATCTGTGCACCGTCGATCAACTGAGCCGGGGCCGCCTCGAGATCGTCATCGGCAAGGGCAACGAGGTGCTCCAGTACCCCCTGTTCGGCCTCGACATCGGCAAACAGTACGACTACCTCACCGAGAACTACGAACTGCTGCGCCGGCTGCTGCGGGAGGAACACGTCGACTGGTCGGGTGAGTACCGAGCGGCACTCGCCGATGTCACGACGCTGCCCCGCCCGTTCGACGGGCCGTTCCGCATCTGGCACGGCTCCGCCACGTCGGCGCGCGCAGTGGACCTGGCGGCGAAGTGGGGAGACCCGATCGTGACGGCCAACGCCCTGCAGCCCCGGGAGAACTACAAGGT
>NZ_WVTE01000009.1:0-22860 GCF_009939605.1 Rhodococcus sp. YH1
CTGCACGTGCCCGGAGGCACCGTCGTCTTCCTGCTCCTGCTGCTGGGGTTGACTCTCCCGAAGGAGGCGACGATCGTGCCGCTCTACTACCAGCTGCGCGAGATGAACCTGCTCAACACCCGCCTCGGACTCATCCTGGTTCTCATCGGCACGTTCACGCCCTTCGCCGTCTTCTGGATGCGAGCCCATTTCCTGTCCATGCCGAAAGAGCTCACCGAGGCTGCGGCCCTGGACGGGGCGGGCCCCTGGCAGGCGTTCCGTCACATCCAGATCCCGCTCGCGGTCCCGGCGCTGGCCTCGCTGTGTCTGCTGCTGTTCCTGTGGACCTGGAACACCTTCCTGCAGGCCATCGTCCTCATCGACGACCCCGGTAAGCGGACCATGGCGGGCGCACTGCAGAACTTCGTCGGCCAATACTCGACCGACGTCGTCCTTCTCAACGCCGGATCCCTGCTGATCATGGCCCCGACCATCGTGGTGTTCCTGCTGTTCCAGCGCCACTTCGTCAAGGCGATGATCGCCGGCGCCGTCAAGGGCTGACCGTGCCCGCCCACACCACCACCACGCCCACACCACCCGCAGGGGAAACCATGCCCACATCACGACAGTGGTGGCACGACGCTGTCATCTACCAGGTGTATCTGCGCAGCTTCGCCGACGGCACCGGCGACGGCATCGGCGACCTCGCAGGGCTCGCCGAGCGCCTGCCGTACCTCGTCGACCTCGGCGTCGACGCAATCTGGATCACCCCCTGGTATCCGTCACCGATGGCGGACGGCGGCTACGACGTCGCCGACTTCCGCGACATCGACCCCCTCTTCGGCACTCTCGACGACGCGGACACCCTGCTGGCCGCCGCCCACGCTGCCGGACTCCGCATCATCATCGACCTGCCCGCCAACCACACGTCCGACACCCACCCCTGGTTTCGGGAGGCGTTGCGCAGCGCCCCCGATTCGCGGGAGCGCGCCAGGTACTTCTTCCGCGCCGGCCGCGGCGACACGGGCGAACTCCCGCCGAACGACTGGATCAGCGCATTCGGCGGACCGGCCTGGACCCGCACCACCCGAGAGGACGGACAAGCCGGCCAGTGGTATCTGCACTTGTTCGCACCCGAACAACCCGACCTCGACTGGACCAACCCCGAGGTCCGCACCGAATTTGCTGACGTTCTGCGCTTCTGGTTCGACCGCGGCGTCGACGGCATACGCATCGACGCCGTGTCGGCGATGGCCAAGGTTCCCGGACTGCCGGATGCCGGCCACGCACCGGGAGCCCGGTTCGAATCCAGCACGTGGGTCGACAATCCGCACTGGGATGTCGACGAACTTCACGACATCCTGCGCGAGTTTCGCACCATCGCCGACGAATACGGCCCCGACCGCATGTTCGTCGCCGAGGCGATCGTCCGCAGCCCCGAACGTCTGGCCCGCTACGTGCGTCCCGGCGAGTTGCACACCGCCTTCAACTTCGACTTCCCCAGAGCCGGCTGGGACCCGGCAGCACTGCGCGAGGCCATCGACCGCAGCCGCGAGGCGCTCCGCGAGGTCGGTGCGCCGACCACCTGGGTGCTCTCGAGCCACGACGAGACCCGCCACCTCACCCGATTCGGGCGCGCCGAAACCAGCACACTGCCGATGACCCTGACCGCCGCCACCGACTCCGATCTCACCCTCGGCACCCGCCGCGCCCGCGCGGCGGCCCTGCTCATGCTCGCCCTGCCCGGCGGTGCCTACCTCTACCAGGGCGAAGAACTCGGCCTCGAGGAAGTCACCGACCTCCCTGCGGAACTGCTGCAGGACCCGACCTGGGAACGGTCCGGGCACACCATCCGCGGCCGCGACGGATGCCGGGTCCCGCTGCCCTGGAGCGGTGACCACCCACCCTTCGGGTTCGCCGCCGACCACGTCCAGCCGTGGCTACCCCAACCCGACAACTGGAAGTCGAAGACCGTCGCCGCCGAATCCGACGACCCCGATTCGATGCTCACCCTCTACCGCACCGCACTACGACTCCGACGCACACTGCCCGCCCTGCGCGATGACTCTTTCGGCTGGCAGCCGTCGGCCACCGATGCCCTCGTCTTCGACCGCGGACCGACGTTTCGGTGCGTCGTGAACCTGTCCCGTCAACCGGTTGCGATCAACCCGGACGCAACCGTCCTGCTCGCCTCCGCCGCCCTGACCGATGCCCGTTCTCTGCCACCGGACACCGCAGTCTGGCTGCGCACCAACCGATAGGGCCGTGACACAGCCACTCCATCGAAGAACTTGTCGGATCCGGCGGTGACCACATCGAACGAGCCTTCTCGCCCAAATCCGCCCGATTTTCGGGGGACACTACGTCGAGCCCGTAGGTCGGCAGCCCGGCCCGGTTCCACCGCGCCCTGCCCTGAGCGTCGGGCTCAGCGAGCGCGGCTGACCGACGACATGTGGAAGTCGGGGACCCGCAGCGGCGGCATCGCGGTGCGGGTGAACCAGTCCTTCCATTCCCGCGGCAGGGTCCGCTCCGTGCGGCCCGCCTCGGTGGTGCGCCGCAGCAGATCCAGCGGGCTCTCGTTGAACCGGAAGTTGTTCACCTCCGCCGTCACCGCACCGTCCTCGACCAGGTACACGCCGTCGCGGGTCAGACCGGTCAGCAGCAACGTCGCCGGGTCGACCTCCCGGATGTACCACAGCGTCGTCAGCAACAGTCCCCGCTCGGTGCGGGCCACCATCTCGTCCACGTCGGCCGCGCCGCCGCCGGTCAGCACCAGGTTCTCCCCGGGCGCCGCCACCGGCGCCCCGAACTCGGCGGCCGCGGCCCGCGGGTACGCCAGCGCGTGCACCGCGCCCCCGCGCACCCAGTCGACCCGCCCGGCGTCCATCCCGTTGTCGAACACCGACACCGAGTTCGACGAGGCGGTGGCCGCGACGAACGGCGCGTACTCCAGGCCGGGGGCGGCCGGATCGGAGAACAGGGTCAACGGCAGCGCGGTGAGCCGTTCGCCGACGCGGGTGCCGCCGGGCCGCGACAGCGCGGTGTGCCCCTCCTCGGCGCCGCGGCCCTCCATCGACCACATCAGGTAGATCATCAGGTCCGCCACCGCCGACGGCGGCAGCAGCGTCTCGTAGCGCCCGGCCGGGAGGTCGACCGTGCGGCGCGCCCAGTCCAGCCGCCGCGACAGCTCCGCGAGCAGGGACGGTGTGTCGACGTCGGTGAAGTCGCGGGTGCCGGCCCCGGCCCACGCGCTGGCCCCGTTCAGCCCGCCCCGCTTGCCGTTGATCTCCACCGATCCTTCCGGCTCGGTGAACCGGCGCCGCACCCCGTTGGAGGTGCCCAGCCAGGTCGTCGACACCCGGTGGTGGGCGAAGCCGTAGAGCTGATCGGCGCCGTCGAATCCCGCGGCGAGATCGTCGACGAGCCGCCCGAACACCGAGATGTCCGTCCCGGCCGCGGCGTCGGCCCAGTCGCCGGGCACGCCGTCGCCGCCGACGAGCGGCATCGCGTCCTCGGCCGGGGACGCCGCCGCGGCCGCCGCCCCCGCCGCCCGCACGGTCGGGGCGATGTCGGCCGGGTCGACGCTGCTCGACGTCACCACCCCGACGCGGGGGGTGTCGCCGCGCTGCACCGCGATCACCGTCCAGCTGCGCGAGCGCGAGATCCCGTTGGTGGTCATCGAATTTCCGGCCCACCGCAGCGACGCCTCGCCGGTGTCGGTGACCAGCACGATGGTCTCGTCGGCGGTCGAGCAGCGCAGCGCCCGCTCGAGCAGTTCCTGCGCCTCGATCATCGCCCGCCCTCCGCGCGTGTGTTGAGCACGTTCACCGACCGCAGCAGCGCCGACGGGCAGCCGTGGCTGACCGGGGCGACCTGACCGGGCTGGGCCTTGCCGCAGTTCACGGCGCCGCCGAGCTGCCAGGTCGACGGCCCGCCGACCGCCTCGAGCGACCCCCAGAAGTCCGTCGTGGTGGCCTGGTACGCCACGTCGCGCACCTGCCCGGCGAGTTCGCCGCCGCGGATCCGGTAGAACCGCTGACCGGTGAACTGGAAGTTGTAGCGCTGCATGTCGATCGACCAGGACTTGTCACCGACGACGTAGATCCCGTCGTCGACCCGGGCGATGAGGTCGGCGGTGGTCGTGTCGGCCGACGGGTCCGGCTGCAGCGATACGTTCGCCATCCGCTGGAGCGGTACGTGATGCGCCGAGTCGGCGTACGAGCAGCCGTTCGAGCGTCCCAGGCCCAGCCGCGGCGCGAACACCCGGTCGAGCTGGTAGCCCACCAGGATCCCGTCCCGCACCAGGTCCCAGGACTGGGCGGCGACCCCGTCGTCGTCCCAGCCGACGCTGGCGAGCCCGTGCGCGACGGTGCGGTCCGCCGTCACGTGCATGACGTCGGTGCCGTAGCGCAGCGTGCCGAGCCCGTCCGGGGTGGCGAACGAGGTGCCCGCATAGGCCGCCTCGTACCCGATGGCCCGATCGTATTCCGTTGCGTGCCCGACCGATTCGTGGAGGGTCAGCCACAGGTTGGTGGGGTCGATCACCAGGTCCGTCGGCCCGGCCTGCACGCTGGGGGCCGCCGCCTTCTCCGCCAGCCAGCCGGGGATCCGCTCCAGCTCCTCGTTCCAGTGCCAGTGCGCGTCGCCGGCCAGATACTCCCAACCCCGCCCCACCGGCGGGGCGAGGGTGCGCATCGTCTCGAACTCGCCGGTGCGCCGGTCGACGGCGGTGGCCTCGAGCTGCGGTGCCACCCGCACCCGCTGCTGGGTGATCGTCGAGCCGGCCAGGTCCGCGTAGAACGTCTGCTCCTTGACCTGCAGACAGCTCGCCGTCACGTGATCGACCCCGTCGGTGTCGAGCAGCCGCCGCGAGAAGTCCGTCAGCCGCGCCACCTTCTGCGCGGTGGGCACCGTGAACGGATCGACCTCGTACGGTGACACCCACACCGCGTCCGGGTAGACCGGTTCGTCGGCGAGCTCGACCCGTTCCCGGTTCAGCGCCCGCAACGCCCGGGCCACCTCGATCGCCTGCCCCGCGGTCGCCGCCGCGACGGCGGGACTCAGCTCGGCGTGCGAGGCGAACCCCCACGTGCCGTCGACCACCACCCGCACGGCCAGCCCCGTGTCGACACTGTCGACGGCCGCCTGCACTGCGCCGTCCCGCAGGCTCAACGACTGGCTGTGCACGCGATGCACCCGCAGGTCCGCGTGGGAGGCGCCCGCAGCGCGGGCGACGGACAGCGCGGCGTCCGCGAGCGCCCGCAGCGGCAGGGCGAGGAAGTCGGCGTCGACGGTGCTCACCCGCAACACCGTAGCGGCCCGTGCGCCGGCTCAACCGAACTGCTGCCATCCCAGCCGCACCACCATCACCAGCACCACGGTCAGCAGCACCACCCGCACGAACCCCGAGCCGCGCCGCAGCGCCGTCCGCGACCCGGCCACCGCGCCCGCGATGTTGCACACCGCCAGCGCCAGCCCCAGGGACCACCACACGTGCCCGGTCGCCGCGAAGTACACCAACGCCCCGAGGTTCGACCCGAGATTGATCACCTTCGCCATCGCCGCCGAGCGCACGAACTCGGTGCCGAGCAGCGTCGCGAACGCGATGATCAGGAACGTGCCGGTGCCGGGGCCGAGCAGCCCGTCGTAGAAACCGATCACCGCGGCCGCCAGCAGCACCACCAGCACCGTGCGCCGCAGCGTCGGGCGTTCGTGCGCCAGCGTCGTGCCGACCTGCGGTCGCAGCGTCACGAACACCGCGACCGCCACCAGCACCACCATCACGATCGGAATGAACAGGTCCCTGTCGATCCGCGAGACCGTCGCCGCACCCGCCGCGGCCGCGACTGCGGCCAGCGCCGCCGCCGGAGCCAGGACCGGCCACTGCAGCCGGATCCGACGGGCGAACGTCACCACCGCCGCGCCGGTGCCGCAGATGGCGGTGAGCTTGTTCGTCGCCAGCGCGGCCGCCGGCGTCAGTTGCGGGGCGACGACGAACAGTGCCGGCAACAGGATCAGCCCACCCCCACCGACGACGGCGTCGACCCACCCCGCGGCGGTCGCCGCCACCATCAGAACCGCCCAGTCGCCCGCACCCACGCGGCCATTCGATCACAGCGGTCGGGAGCAAAACCGCCGCGCCGTTCGTTGACCGGGTGTGACCGTCGCATCCGCATTCGTGCCGCCCCCGGCGCCTGGGAGGATCACCCCATGATCGCGCTGCTGTTCCTGGCCTACGTCGTCGTCGAGATCGGGGTGCTGGCCTGGCTCGGCTCCACCCTGGGCATCGGCGCGACGATCCTGCTGTTCCTCGGGGTGAGCGTCCTCGGCTACCTCGTCCTCGGCGCGCAGGGCCGGCGTGCCCTGCAGAACCTGGGCCGCGTCCGCAGCACCGCCGCCGACCGTGCCGGATTCGCCGGCGCCGCCGACCGTGCCGGATTCGCCGGCGCCGCCGACCGCGCCGGATTCGCCGGCGCCGCCGACCGTGCCCTCACGGACGGCGCCCTGATCGGTGTCGGTGCCGCCCTCGTCCTCGTGCCCGGCCCGGTCACCAGCGCCGCCGGAATTCTGCTGCTGCTGCCCCCGACCCGGGCCCTGCTGCGGCCCGCCGTCCGGGCCGTCGCCGCCCGCAAGGTGGCCGCGGCCGCCGCCCGCGGCGGCGGATTCCGCGGCGAACGGCTCGTGGTCGTCGACGGCGAGGTCGTCGAGCACACCGTCGTCGGCACCCCGCGCCTCGGCGCCGCGACACCCGGCGCGGGCACCGTGCTCGAGGGGGAGATCGTCGACCCCCCGCAGCGCCCGCACCTGCCCTGACGGGGCACACTGGGTAGCCGTGAGTTCCCCAGCCCCCCGCACCCAGCTTCTCGTCGGCGGCCGCATCTACAGCGCCAGCGCCCCCGACGCCACCTCGATGGCCGTCACCGACGGGCAGGTCGTGTGGGTGGGGGAGGACCGGCCCGGCCGCGCCCTGCACCCGGACGCCGAGACCGTCGACCTCGACGGCGCGTTCGTCGCACCCGCGTTCGTCGACACCCACGTCCACGTCACCGCGCACGGCCTGGCCCTGACCGGCCTCGACCTGTCCGGCGCCCCCTCCCGCGAGGACGCGCTGCACCGGCTGCGCGACCACGCCGCCCGGCACGCCGACGCCGTCGTCTGGGGCCACGGATGGGACGAGACCCGCTGGCCCGACCCCACCGCACCGACGACCGACGACCTCGACGCCGCCGCCCCGGGCCGCGCCGTCTACCTCACCCGCGTCGACGCCCACTCCGCGGCCGCCTCCACCGCGCTGCGCGCCGCCACCGACCTCGTCGGACTCGACGGCTACCACCCGCAGCGTCCGCTCACCGCGGCCGCGCACCACACCGTCCGCGCCGCCGCCCGCGCCCTGCTCACCCCCGCCCAGCGGGCCCGCGCCCGCGCCGCCGCCCTCGACGACTACGCGGCACACGGCATCGTCGCCGTCCACGAGTGCGGCGGCCCGGACATCGCCGGCCGCGACGACTTCGCCGAACTGCTCGCCACCGACCACGCCGTGCAGGTCCGCGGCTACTGGGGCGAGACCGTCACCACCGCCGACCAGGCCCGCGCGCTCCTCGCCGCGACCGGCGGCCACGCCCTCGGCGGCGACCTGTTCGTCGACGGCGCCCTCGGGTCGCACACCGCGTGGCTCGCCGCGCCCTACACCGACCGCCCCGACTGCTGCGGCACCGCCTACCTCACCGTCGAGCAGATGGCCGCGCACCTGCGGGCCTGCACCGAAGCCGGCATCCAGGCCGGCTTCCACGTCATCGGCGACGCCGCCGTCGACGCCGCGGTGCAGGCGTTCGCGGCCGTCGTCGCCGAGCTCGGCGGCCCGGCCGTCGCGGCCCGCGGGCACCGGCTCGAACACCTCGAGATGGTCACCGCCGAGCAGACCGCCCGGCTCGGCGGCTGGGGTGTGATCGCCAGCATGCAACCGGCCTTCGACGCGCTGTGGGGCGGGCCGGACGGGCTGTACGCCACCCGCCTCGGCGCCGACCGCGCCGCCGGGCTCAACCCGTTCGCACCGCTCGCCGCGACCGGCATGTCGCTCGCCTTCGGCTCCGATGCACCGGTCACCGCGGCCCGGCCGTGGCCGATGCTGCGCGCCGCCGTGCACCACCGCACCCCGGGCAGCGGAATCTCCCCCCGCGCCGCGTTCGCCGCCGCGACCCGCGGGGCGTGGCGCGCCGGCGGGGTGCGCGACGGAGTCGCCGGCACCCTCGACCCCGGCGCGCCCGCGTCGTACGCGATCTGGGAGGCGGACGAGCTCGTGGTCAGCGCCCCGAAGGACAGCGTGCAGCGCTGGTCGACCGACCCGCGGTCGCGGGTGGCGCCGCTGCCGGACCTCGAGCCGGGCACGCCCGACCCGGTGCTGCTGCGCAGCGTGCACCGCGGCCGCGTCGTGTACGCACGGTGATCGGGCCGCGCGCCGCCGCCCGGCCGGTGGTGGCCCGCAGCGTCGCCGCCGTCGCGGCGGGGCTGCTGTTGTTCACGAGTTTCCCGCCGCGTCCGCTGTGGTTCCTCGCGCCGCTGGGCATCGCGCTGCTCACCACGATCCTGGCGGCGCCGACGCGGCGCCGCCGTGCCGGCTTCGGCTACGGCTACCTCGCCGGCCTCGGGTTCTTCGTGCCGCTGCTGCCGTGGATCGGCGAGTACGTCGGCCCGCTGCCGTGGCTGGCGCTCGCGGCCGCCGAATCCGTGTTCGTCGGCCTGTTCGGGGTGATCGCGGTGCAGGTGCGTGCCCTGCCCGGTGCCCCGGTGTGGATCGCGGCCGGCTGGAGCCTGACCGAATACCTGAGGGCGAGCGTGCCCTTCGGCGGCTTCCCCTGGGGCCGGCTCGCGTTCGGGCAGCCGGACGGGCCGCTGGTCGGTCTCGCCGCGGTCGGCGGGGCGCCGCTGGTGTCGTTCGCCGTGGCGCTGACCGGCACCGGCCTGTGGGCGTGCGGCCGCGCCGGCCTGCGCTACGCCCGCGGGCACCGGGAGCGGTCACCGCTGCTGCGGGCCGCCGCGGTGACCGTCGCCGCGCCGCTGCTCGCGCTGGCGACCTGGCCGGCGCTGCCCGCCCCCGAGTCGGGCGAACGCATCGTCACCGTCGCCGCGATCCAGGGCAGCGTGCCGCGGCTGGGACTGGACTTCAACGCCCAGCGCAAGGCCGTGCTGAACAACCACGTGGCCCGCACCCTGGAGCTGGCCGACCGGGTCCGGGCCGGCACCGCGCCGCGCCCGGACGTGGTGATCTGGCCGGAGAACGCCTCCGACATCGACCCGCTGCGCAACCGCGACGCGGCCGCCGACATCGGCGCCGCGGCGGCCGCGGTCGGCGCCCCGATCCTGGTGGGCGCCGTGCTGGTCAACGGGGACGGCACCACCACCAACTCGGTGATCGTGTGGGACGCGGCCGGCGGGCCGGGGGAGCGGCACGACAAACGCATCATCCAGCCGTTCGGCGAGTACCTGCCGTACCGCTCGTTCTTCCGGTTGTTCTCCGACTACGCCGATCGGGCCGGGCACTTCGTACCCGGCGACGGCGACGGCACCGTCCACGCCGCCGGCATCCCGATCGGCGTGGCCACCTGCTACGAGGTGGCGTTCGACCGGGCGCTGCGGGACTCGGTGCGCGCCGGCGCGCAGCTGCTGGCCGTGCCCACCAACAACGCCACCTTCGGCGACACGGAGATGACCTACCAGCAGCTGGCGATGTCCCGGGTGCGGGCCGTCGAGCACGGCCGTGCCGTGGTGGTGGCCGCCACGAGCGGGGTCAGCGCGGTGGTCGCGGCGGACGGTACGGTCACCGAGCGCAGCGCCCTGTTCGTGCCCGAGGTGCTGGTGGCGCAGGTGCCGCTGCGCACGACGGCTACGCTGGCTACTCGGCTCGGACCGATTCCGGAGCTCGTGCTCTGCGTCGGTGCCGTCGCCGCCGTCGGCGTGGCGCTGGTGCGCTCGCGCGGGCGGGGCACCACCGTGCCGGCCGCAGCCGGCACCGCGAGATGACCGGTCCACGGCCGGTTCGACAGGAAGGACCTTCGATGGCAGCGGCGACGCCGGCCGGGAACGACAGTGCGCCGAGCGCCCGGACCCTGGTGATCATTCCGACGTACAACGAACGCGACAACATCGGCCTGATCGTCGGCCGGTTGCACGCCGCGCTGCCGCACACGCACGTGCTGATCGTCGACGACGGCAGCCCGGACGGCACCGGGGACGTGGCCGATCGTCTCGCCACCGCGAGCGAGGGCCGCATCCACGTGATGCACCGCACGGAGAAGAACGGTCTCGGCGCCGCGTACATCGCCGGGTTCCGTTGGGGACTCGAGCGCGGCTACACCGTGCTGGTGGAGATGGACGCCGACGGCAGCCACGCCCCCGAGCAACTGCACCTGCTGCTCGAGCGGATCGACGCGGGCGCCGACCTGGTGCTGGGCTCGCGGTACGTGCCCGGCGGCACGGTCGTGAACTGGCCGTGGCACCGGGAGGTGCTCTCCCGCGGCGGCAACATCTACTCGCGGCTCGCGCTGGGGGTGAGGATCCACGACATCACCGGCGGCTACCGCGCCTACCGCCGCGAGGTGCTCGAGAAGCTCGATCTCGCCGCGGTCGCCTCGCACGGCTACTGTTTCCAGGTCGACCTCGCCTGGCGGGCCGTGCAGGCCGGGTTCACCGTCGCCGAGGTGCCGATCACCTTCACCGAGCGGATCATCGGCGAGTCGAAGATGAGCGGCAGCATCGTGCAGGAGGCCCTGATCAAGGTCACCGTGTGGGGTGTGCGCAACCGGTGGACGAAGCTGCGCGGTCTGCTGCGCCGCTGAGCAGCGGCCGGGGGGAGGGGTGGACGCCGAGGGGCGTGCACCCCTCCCGGGTGCCGGGGCTCATTCGACGTTCTTGACCTCGATCTTCTTCCCGGCCTCCTGCTGCTCGGCGAGACCGATCGACACGGTCAGGATGCCCTTGGTGTAGGACGCCTCGACGTCGTCGTCCTTCGCACCCGGGGGCAGGGTCACCGAACGGCGGAACGAGCCGTAGTGGAACTCCGAGCGTCCACCCTCGGACTTCTCCTCGGTGCGTTCGGCCGTGATCTCGAGCTGCCCGGCGTTGATCGAGACGTTGATGTCCTTCTCGGGGTCGAGCCCGGGCAGTTCGGCCCGCAGGACGTACCGGCCGTTCTCGACGCGGTCCTCGACGCGGATGAGGTTGCCGCCGAGGGCGGGACGCAGGCCGGTGAAGGGGAAGGCGTCGAAGAACTCGGACAGGTCCGGGAACACCGAACGGGGACGGCGCGCTGGCACAGTGGACATGTCTGCTCCTCTCTGGGAGTCGGATCGATGGGGAGGTCGTTCCGACTCCATTCGACTCCTCTCGACGAGGTCCCGACAGGGCCGGAAGTCCCGGACCCGGCGGCGCCGAACGTTCGAAGAAGAGGTACTAGGGCAATCGATCGTTCGGCACCGAGCAGGACCGCCGAACGTTCGTCAGGCCGGGTCCGCGGTGCGACGATCGCGTTCGCGCCGCAGCTCGGCGACCTGCACCTGCAGCTCGGCGATGTGCGCGCGCGCCTCGCGCAGCTGGGTTGCCCGCTCGTCGGCCAGTTCGGCGCGCACCATCGCCAGATCCGCCTCGAGTTCGGCGACGCGCTGCCAGGCCTCGGCCGCGGCCCGCAGCGCCTCGTCGCGTTCGGTGCGCAGCCGTGCCGCCTCGAAGTCCACCGCCCCCGTCCCCGCCGCCCCGGGGGCTGCCGGCACGGCGCCGATCCGGGCCGCCGCGGCCCCCGGTGGCCCCGGATCCGGTACCGCCGGGGGCGGCGCCGGATCCGGGGAGGGGGCGGCACCGGCGGGGGCGGAGGTCCGGCGTTGACGCTCGCGCCAGGCGCGCGCACGTTCGGCGCTGTTGGCGTACTGCTTGCGGCGGCCGCCCGTCGCCGGGGTCTCCCCGATCGGTGTGCCGCCCGACGAGGCTGCATCGCTCACGACCGCAGGTTACCAGGGCGAACACCTCCGAACGTTCGAAACAAACGTTCGGAGGTCACGAATGGGTTTTGCGAACGTTCGGAGGTGTTCGTTCGGTTTCGGTCGTTCTACCAGGTGACGGACAGATCGTCGGCGACACCCAGGTCGGCGCACAACCGGCGGATCGCGCTGCAGTCCTGCACCACCCGCCGCGGATGCGGCGCCGCCGCGGTGTCCGCGAGCATCTCCCGCCCGCCCGGAACGCGCTCCGCCTCCACGATCGCCGCCCAGGTTCCCAGATCGCTGCCGGTGAAGGCCTCGATGCCCGCCGCCAGAGCCTCGACCAGCTGCGCCCGGTCGCCGGGCCCGAGATCGGTGAACACCATCTTCAGCAGCTCGGCCGCGAGGGAGGCGTGGCTGAGCTCGTCGCGCCGGTGCAGGGCCACCGTCGTGCGGTTGACCGGCTGCAGATCCTCGTCCTCGGTCATCAACCCGAGAAACGCGCTGATGGAGGTCTCCGCGACGGTGGTGAACGCCAGCCGGATCAGGGCCTGCGCCCGCGGATCCGGTGCCGCGTCGACGGCGGCGCGGTGCTCGCGCACGGTCCGGCACGGCGGCAGCGCCGACTCGGGCATCCGCCAGCCGCGACGCCGGCGGATCACCGCGCTCGCGTTGAGATGCATCAGGGTGTGGTATTGCTCGTCGACCATCGCCTGCAGCACCCCCGCGGTGACGGTGTCCGACGGTCCGACCTCGAAGAAGTCCGTCGTGATCAGCGCGAAGCCGGGGTTGACCACGTACTGCTCGATGTCCATGACGTTCTTGTTGTACGCGATCCACCCCCAGCCCCGCAGCCGGGCCCGGCGCTCCTCGTCCAGGGCACGGTACGCGGGGTGGGGGTGGAACGGCACGAGTTCGTCCGGGAAGTCCAGCCGGGTCGGATCGAATAGCTCGTCGAGATCGGGTTCGCGCTTCTTGACCGTGGCGCGCCGCCCCCATGACCGCGCCAGGCCCCGCACGACGGCGCTCTCGACGACGTCGTGCGGATCGTGGTCGGGCAGCGCGGGCGCGAGCAGCGGGCCCCGCGCCCCGGACAGATCAGGCTCGGCCATGGCGGCTCTCCGTTTCCTCGTGCGTCAGCTCCGCGAACAGTCCCGCACACAGCTCCCGAGACCGGTCGGCGTCCGCGCCCAGCGGCGTTCCGGCCCGGGCCAGCAGGTCCGCGAACCCGGCCACCGAACCGGCGCCGACCACTGCGTCGAGTTCGTCGAGGGAGGCGCGCAGCGCCGCCCGGGCGGCGGCCGCGTGCGGATTGCCGGCCTGCACGTCGAGATACACCTCGGGCGCGCCGGCGGTGATCCGCGCGAGCAGCGCCCGCAGCAGCACGTGCGGCGGCGGTGCCGTCGCCCCCGCCACCGACGGGGACACGTCGAGCCGGCCCAGCGCCAGCCCGAACGCCAGAACGGCCGCGTGGGTGGCGGCCTGGGTGGCCGCCGCGACCCGGTCGTGCTCGTCCGCCGTCAGCCGCACCACCTGCGCACCCCACCGGCCCAGCGCCGCGACCAGCGACTCGACCGCCGGGCCGGGCCGGTGCTCGACCACCGCCACCGGCCGGCCGGCCATGCCCAGCGCCGGCGCGAACATCGGGTTCAGCCCCACGCACTGCGCGGACCACCCCGGCTCGCGCACGGCCCGCGCCCACGCCGATTTCACCGACAGCGTCTCGACGAGCACCGCGGCCGGCGACAGCAGCGCACCGAGCGGGGCGGCGGCGGCGAGTGCGGTGGTCTCGGGCAGGGCCAGCACCACTGCCGGAGCGACCCGGACCGCGTCCCGCATCGCCGCCGTGGGGGCGGTGACATCGCCGCGCAGCGCGGCCGGGTCGTCGCCGGCGGCCGGGTCGATCACCACCACGGCGGTGCCGTCGCGACGGAACGCCTCGACCAGCATCCGGCCGACCGCGCCGGCACCGCCGGCGACGACCACGGGACCGGCCGCGGCGTTCACGCGCGGGGGCCGTCCTCGGGCGACTCGTTCACCGACAGGGTGCGGCGCATCGCCACCGCCTTGACCATCGTCTCCTCGAGCTCGTCCGCCGGATCCGACAACGCGACGATGGCGCCGCCGATTCCGAACCCCACCTCGTGCTCGGTGGCGACCATGGTGCGGATGACGATCGACAGATCCGCCGCCCCCGTCGGGGACAGATATCCCAGCGCCCCCGAATACACGCCGCGGGGGCCGTCCTCGAGCTTGTCGATGATCTCCATGGTGCGCAGCTTCGGAGCCCCGGTCATCGACCCGCCCGGGAACGCGGCCCGCACGCAGTCCACCGCGGTCGCATCCGGGCGCAACGTGCCCCGGACCGTGGAGACCAGTTGGTGCACGGCCGCGTACGTCTCGACGTCGAACAGCTTCGGCACGTGCACCGAGCCGGGTACGCACACCCGCGAGAGGTCGTTGCGCACCAGGTCGACGATCATCAGGTTCTCCGACCGGTCCTTCTCGCTGTCGAGCAGGCTCTGCCGCAACGCCCGGTCCGCGTCCTCGGTGGTGCCGCGCGGCCGGGTGCCCTTGATCGGCTTCGACTCGACCACCCGGTCCGGGCCGATCCGCAGGAACCTCTCCGGCGAGGCGCTGAGCACCGACACCTCCGGGAAACGCAGCAGGGCGCTGTACGGGGTCGGGCTGAGTTCCCGCAGCGTCTCGTAGGTACGCAGCGGATCCACGCTGCGCTCCACGGTCGCCGCATTGGTCAGGCACACCTCGTACGTCTCGCCGCTGCGGATCTCGGCGATCGACTGGGCGATCAGCTCGAGGTACCGCTGCGGCTCGTGCCGCAACCGCACCTGCGGATCCTGCTCCGCCCGCACCAGCGGCGCCGTGGCCGGCGCCGTGGCGGACTCCGGCAGGGACTCGAGCACCGCGGCGGTCTCGTCGAACCACGCGGTCGTGGCCGGCTCACCGGTCCGCTCGCTCAACGCCAGCAGATAGCAGCAGCGCGCCTCGTGGTCGAGCACGACCGCGCGGTCGGCGAACACCATCGCCGCGTCCGCGATGGGGGACGTGTGCACCAGCTGGCCGCCGGTGTCGGCCTTGAGCTCGTACCCCAGGTAGCCCACGTACCCGAGAGCGAACGCGAACGGCAGGTCGTCCCGCCGGGCGACCGTGCGCTCGGCGAGGCGACGGTCGACGTGGTCGAAGAAGGTGGTGTGGAACTCGGCGACCGGTTCCCCGGCCCGCTGTTCGCGCACCAGGGTCTCGGCGACGCTGTAGGTGACGAACTCGGCGCGTGGTCCCGATCCGTCCCCGAGGATGGAGAACCGCGAGTTCGGCTCGGTGGCGGCACTGCCGTCCAGCCAGAAGCTGTGCGGGCCCTCGGCGAACAACGCTTCGAACACCCGCTGCGGGTCCGGGTTGTGTCCGATCCGGCGGCTCTCGAGCACCAGCGCCGGGGGCGGGGCCGTCGGCGCTGGCGGTAGGGCCGGCTCCGGCGGGTGGGGCCGGGCCGGGGTCGCGTCGCGGAAGTTCGCCAGCAGTTCGCGGCCGTACTCGGTGCAGATCGATTCGGGGTGGAACTGCACCCCCCACAGCGGACGGGTCCGGTGGGCGACCCCCATGAGCAGCCCGTCCTCGGTCCAGGCGACGGCCTCGAGCTCGTCGGGCACCCGGTCGACGACCAGCGAGTGGTATCTCACCGCCGCGAACGGCGAGGGAATGCCGGCGAACAACCCGGTGCCGGTGTGCCGGATCCGCGAGAGCCGTCCGTGCACCGGTTGCGGGGCGCGCACCACGTCGCTGCCGAACAGGTTGCACAGGCCCTGGTGGCCCAGGCACACCCCGAGCACCGGCAGACCGGAGTCGAGCAGGGCGTGGGAGCTGATCCCGAAGTCGCGGGCCCGGTCGGGCCGCCCCGGCCCGGGGGAGACGACGACGTTGTCGAACCGGTCCAGGTCCAGGCACTCCCACGGGGTGTCGTTGCTAACGACCGTGGGCGCAACACCGTTGACCTCCGCAAGCAGGCTGTAGAGGTTGTAGGTGAACGAGTCGTAGTTGTCGATCAGCAGGGTGCGGATCGAACCGGCGGGCGGCGGCGCGGCCATGACCGGCCTCAGGTCCGGGTCTCGCGCAGCTCGGCCGACGCCGAGCCGGTGCCGTCGATGATGAGGTCCTCGACCCGGCACGCCTCAGCGATGAGCAGCGCGTACAACGAGTGCAGGAACTCGGGCGACATGGCGTTGCGGTGCGCGTAGGTCTCCGCGCGGTCGTGCACGACCTGCATCCGCCCCGGCTGCAGCATCGGGATGGCGTGCCGCTGTTTCAGGTGCGCGATGCGGGCGCAGATCCGCAGCCGGTCCCGGACGTCGTCGAGGAGCCGGGCATCGACGCGGTCGAGTTCGGTGCGCAGCCCGTCGAGCAGGCGGTCCGGCGTGGATTCGGCGGTGCCGCCGGCCCTGCGGTCGTTGCTGTTGTCCATTGCTTCTCGCCCCCTGTACCACGTCCCGAAACCCCAGTGGGTCATTCCGTTTCGCGTCGTCCGAGGTCGCCGGTCCGAGAATCCGGCCGGTGTTCGATCATGATGACACGCGCGCGAAGGCGCTGTCGGCGTTTGATCTTTTTGTGCCGTGCGCGCAACACGGCCGACCCCTGGGGGCCCGTGATACGCGATGCCGCCCCCGGGACGGATCCCGGGGGCGGCATCGTGAGGTGCCGGTGGGGGCGGATCAGGCGCCGCGCCGCTTGGTCTTGAGCAGTTCGAGGCGCTCCTTGAGCAGTTCGTCGAGCTCGTCGATGGAGCGGCGCTCGAGCAGCATGTCCCAGTGGGTGCGCGGCGGCTTGACCTTCTTAGTCTCCGGTGCCGCGCCCTCGACCAGGGAGCCTTCCAGGCCGTTCTTGCAGATCCAGGTGCCGGGGATCTCCGCGTCGTCGGCGAACGGAACGTCGAACTCCTCGCCGTTGTCACAGCGGTAGCGGGCGATCCGCCGCGGCGCCAGATCGTGGTCACGGTCGGTCTCGTAGCTCACCGCCCCGAGCCGGCTGCCTCGCAGTACACGATCTGCCATGGTGGTGTCCTCTCTTGTGTGCTCCGCCCGGTGCGCTCGCCTCCGAGGGAAGCGAGCGTCCACAGTGCGGTCGACATCGGCGGATGCCGACCACTCTTGTCAACGCCCGCGCGGTCGAATCGGTTCCCGACCGCCCCGGGGCCGTGGGCGCGGGTCATTCTACCGGGCTGCCCCGGCCGCTCCGGCGCCGCGGGCCGGTAGGGTGTGCGGCCATGACCGGACGTACCCGTAAACCGGAGAACTGCCTCTGGTGCGGCCGGCCGGTCGCCGACGCCCCGCTCGGGCGCCGCCGCCGCTATTGCCGCCGCTCGTGCCGCCAGCGGGCCTACGAGCACCGCACCCTCGCCCGGGAGGCGGGCCTGCCGGAGGACGCGGTGGTCCTGACCGCCGACGAGGCGAGCGCGGTCGCCGACCGCGCCTTCGAGGTGCGGTGCGCGGCCGAGGACGTCGCGACCGCGGTGGGCGAGGGCGCAGGTCCGGAGGAGCTGGCGCCGCTGTGCGCCGACCTGGTGCGCCTGGCTCGCGCCGCCGAGCGGCTCCGCTGAACCGGGCTCCGCCGAGCCGGCGGCGGCCTCAGGCGAAGAACGCCCCCATCGTGTACACCACCTGGCAGAAGGTGCCGTCGACGTACTGCACGGAACCGAACAGTGCCGACAGCACCGGCCCGGTGCCGGTGTCGAGGGTCTTCGACAGCTGCGGCACCCCGCCGAGGGTGTCGTCGAGGGTGGCCACGCCGCCGCGGAAGTTCTCCATGTTCAGCCACACGAACTTCAGGTCGGCCCGCGCCGGCAGGGTGGGGATCGTGGGGGAGACGAAGATCTTCAACTGCCCGATCTGCACGGGCGGCACCGCGTTGGGGCCGGGCTGGGCCCAGCCGATGGTCATCGCGTACGGGGTGAAGCCGCCGCCGCAGCCGAGCCCGAACGTGGGGGCGGGCTGCATGAACGGCTGCGGCGTGTTGCGCGGCGGCGGCTCGAACAACGCCGGGGTGCGGGCCGCGTCGAGCAGGGACTCCACCGCCCGCAGCGCCTCGGGGGAATCCGCGGCGGCCGCCGCCCGCAGCGCATCCGGCGGCAATCCCGGGGGTGCCGGCTCCGCGACGGCGTGGGCGGGCACGGCCACGGCGACAGCCGCGGCCGCCGCGGCGGTGAGCGAACGAACGGTCCATCGACGCTGCTGCATCCAGAGCTCCTCGAGGATGGGGCGGGCACGGGCGACGGCGTGGTCGGCTCGACAATAGGGGGACCGGGGCCGCCGCGGGGCGTTTCCGGGGTCCGGTTCGAAAAGCGGTTACCGAAACTGTGATTCGAGCGCATCCGGTGACCGGATCGCGATCGAACGGTAACAAATCCTCGTCGATTCGCCGCGAGCGCCGCGACAGGTCCCCCCTCCGGTCTCGACTCGGGATCGATGCGGCCCGAGGGGTCGATTTTTCGGTCCGGTTTCGGGCCGAGACGTCGTCGCGGTGGTCTAGCTTGAGGGAGCGCTCCTGTCACATATTCGAGGGCGCGGACGATCGAAGGGGAAAGAGCTACAGCCACGTCGATCCGACCGAGGGGTTTTCCTGCACGGTGCCGGGGGGTGCCAGGACATCACTGGAATCACTTTCGTGAAGGGGAGTTCGTTGCAAGAGCGGCTGCACATTCCGCCCGGGGCCTTCCCGTTGTCCTCTGCCCAGCGCTCGATCTGGTTCGCACAACAGCTGGCACCCGAGGTGCCCGTCTGCATCGCCCAGTACGTCGACCTGCCCGGGGACCTCGATCTGGATCTGCTGCGCGAGGCCGCGCACGAGGCCGCTCGCGAGTTCCAGTCGCCGTACCTGCGGGTCGTCGAGGTCGACGGTGAGCCGTACCAGTACGTCGATCCCGACCTCGACCTCAGCGACATCCCGCTGCTGGACTTCTCCGATGCGCCCGATCCGATGGCCACGGCGCAGCAGTGGATGAACACCGACTACGCCACCCCGGTCGATCTGGCCGACGACTCGCTGGTGAACATGACGATCCTGCGGATCGGTGAGCGACGGCACCTGTGGTACAGCCGGATCCACCACGTCGCCCTCGACGGCTTCGGTGCCATGACGATGGTCAACCGGATCGCCGCGCTGTACTCGGCGGCCCACGAGGACCGCGTCCCCGAGCCACCCACCGCCGCCGACCTGCGCGACCTCTACCAGTCGGATCTCGACTACCGCGGTTCGAACCGGTACGCGAGCGACCGGGACTACTGGATCGGGCGGGTCGCCGGACTCGAGGACGGATCGACCCTGGCGCGGCGGGCGGTGCCGACCGCCGCGCGCAGCACCCTCGAGAGTGTCACCCTGCCCGACGACCTGGTCGCCCGGTTGACCGACGCCGATGCCACGAGCGGATCCTCGGCCGCCGCGACGGTGGTCGCGGCGGCCGCGTGCTATCTCTCCCGGCTGACCGGCCGCGCCGACGTGATGCTCAATCTGCCGGTGTTCGCGCGCACCACCGCGGCGGCGAAACGCTCCGGCGGCATGCTCGTCAACACCGCACCGCTGCACATCCGTCTCGAGGACGACGACACCCGCGCCGACCTGGTGCAGCGGGCCCAGCTGGAACTGACCGGTGCGCTGCGCCACCAGCGGTTCAGCCTCGAGGACCTCCGCCGCGAGACCGGCACCGCCGGCCGGGCCCACAGCTACGGCGGACCGATGATCAACGTGATGCTCTTCCGGCAGGAGATCACCCTCGGCCCGGTCCGCGGCGAGTTCCACATCATGACCTCGGGTCCGGTCGACGACCTGCTGGTCAACATCTACCAGAGCGGCACCCCCGCGCGGACGTTCCTCGACTTCCGCGGCAACCCCAACCAGTACGAGCCGGACGAGCTGCGCGCACACCACGGCAGCTTCGTCGAACTGCTCGCCGAGTTCCTGCGGGCCGACCCGGACACGCCGGTCGCCCGCATCCACCACGCGACCGCCGCCGTCGCCGAGCGCCTGCGGCGCGATGCCGACGTCGAGCGGTTCTGGCGTGCCGCCCTGGCCGGGGCGCCCGAGCACCTCGAGCTGCCTGCCGACCGCCGCCGCACCGGCCCGCGCGCCCCCACCGCCGCCCACCTCGAGGTGCCGGTCCCCGCCGCGCTCGGGGACCGGGGCACCGAGCTCGCCCGGCGTCACGGCGCCACCTCCACCGAACTACTGCACGCCGCCGTCGCGGTGCTCGTCGGCCGGCTCACCGCCGGCACCGACACTCTCGTCGGCGTCCCCGGCCCCGCCGGGGCGCTGCCGCTGCGGGTGCAGCTCGACGAGAGCGAGCCGTTCGCCGCGCTCCTCGGCCGGGTCACGGCGATACACGCCGCCGCGACCGCCCACGCCGACGTGCCGGCGGACCGGCTCGCCCGGACCTTCGACGGGCAGCACGTGCCGACCCTGCCGGTGCTGCTCGACAGCGGCGAGCCCGCCGGGGGCGGCGGGCTCGCACACGCCGAAGTCGCGGTGCACACCGCGACCGGCCCCGAGGGCAGCCGCCTGAGGTGTACGTACGCCGCCGACCTCTTCGACGCCGATACGGCGCGATCGTTCTGCGAACGTTTGCTGCGGATCCTCGACGCCGTCACCGCCGACCCGACGGCACCGATCGGGGACGTCGACATCGTCTTCCCCGACGAAGCCGCGGAGCTGAGCCCGGTGCGCGGACTGCCCGGCTCGTCCCCACAGCTTTGGCCCGAGATCCTCGCCTCCGTGGCCGCGCACGTGCCCGACGCGACGGCCCTGGAATTCGAGGGCCGCACGATGACGTACGGGGAGCTCGACGCCTGGTCCAACCGGGTCGCCCGGGTGCTGATCGACGCCGGCGCCGGCCCGGAGACGTTCGTTGCCCTCGGCATCGCCCGGTCCCTCGAATCCGTGGCCGCGATCTGGGCGGTGGCCAAGTCCGGCGCCGCGTACATGCCGGTCGACCCCGCCTACCCGGCCGAGCGAATCGAGTACATGCTCGCCGACTCCGGGGCCGTCCTCGGCGTGACCACCACCGCCCACCGCGACGGCTTGCCCGCCGACGTGCCGTGGCTGGTGCTCGACGACGCGGAGTTCGTCGCGGCGCTGGACTCGGTCTCCGACGGGCCGCTGTCGGACCTCGACCGTCACGGCGCGCTGCATTTCGACCATCCCGCCTACCTGATCTACACCTCCGGGTCCACCGGCCGCCCGAAGGGCGTGGTGGTGCCGCACCGCGGGCTGGCGAACCTGTGCGCCGAACTGCACGGCCGGCACAGCCCCACCCCGCACTCGCGGGTCTCGCACTTCTCGTCCCCGAGCTTCGACGCCTCGGTGTACGAGTACATGACCGCGTTCGCGATCGGCGCCACCCTCGTCGTGGTGCCCCCGACGATCTACGGCGGCGAGGAACTGGCCCGCTTCTTCCGCGAGCAGCGCATCACCCACGCCTTCTCCACCCCCGCGGCGCTGGCCTCCGTCGATCCGGAGGGCGTCGCCGCCGAGTCGGTCACCGTCGCCGGCGACGCGTGCCCGCCCGAACTCGTCGCCCGCTGGTCCCGGGGCCGGCGGATGTTCAACGCGTACGGCCCGACCGAGTGCACGATCGTCGTCAACATCTGCGGTCCGCTCGCGCCGGCCCCCACGATCCCGATCGGCACCCCCGTGCGCGGCACGCACGAGGTCGTCCTGGACTCCCGGCTGCGGCCGGTGCCGATCGGCGTCGCCGGCGAGCTGTACATTGCCGGCCCGGGTATCACCCGCGGCTACCGCGGCAAGCCCGGGCTCAGCGCCGGCCGGTTCGTCGCCGACCCGTTCGGCGCGCCGGGGGAGCGGATGTACCGCACCGGCGACGTGGTGCGCTGGCGGCGCGACGGCGCCCTCGAATACCTCGGCCGGTCCGACTTCCAGGTCAAGGTCCGCGGCTTCCGCATCGAACTCGGCGAGATCGACGCGGTCCTGACCGCCCACGAGGACGTCACGTTCGCGGTGACGATCGGGCACACCGCCCCGTCCGGCGACACCGTGCTGGTGTCCTACGTGCTGCCCGCGACCGGGCGCACCGCCGAACCCGCCACCCTCACCGCGCACCTGTCGCGGAGCCTGCCGGCGCACATGGTGCCCACGGCGATCGTCGTCCTCGACGAGATCCCGCTCACCCCGGTCGGCAAGCTCGACCGCCGCGCCCTGCCCGTGCCCGTGTTCGCGGCGGACGGCACCACCTACGTCGCGCCGTCCACCGACGCCGAGAGGACGGTGGCGCAGGTGTTCGCCGAGCTCCTCGGCGTCGACCGCGTCGGTCTCGACGACAGCTTCTTCGACCTCGGCGGAAACTCGCTGATCGCCACCCGTGTCCTCGCCCGCATCAACGCCGCCCTCGGCACCGACCTGGGGGTCCGGGCACTGTTCGAGGCCCCCACGGTGCGGACCCTCGCCGCCCTCACCGCCGACGTCGGCACGGGCACCCGGGTGCCGCTGGTCGCCGGGCCCCGTCCGGGGGTGCTGCCGGTCTCCGCGGCCCAGCAGCGGATGTGGTTCGTCAACCAGCTCGACACCGCCTCGCCGGCCTACAACATCCCGATGGCGATCCGGCTGCGCGGCCGGCTCGACCGGGACGCGCTCGCCACCGCCGTCACCGATGTGCTCGCCCGCCACGAGGCGCTGCGCACCGAGTTCCCGGCCACGGCCGACGGCCCCGTCCAGCGGATCCGCCCGGTCGAGCAGGTGCGCCTCGATCTCACCGCGACGACCGTCGCCGCCGAGGAGCTGCCGCAGCGTCTGGCCGCCGAGGTCACGGCCGGGTTCGACGTGGCGGTGCAGGTGCCGGTGCGGGCGCGGTTGTTCGCGCTCGGCGACGGGGAGCACGTGCTGGTGTTCGTGGTGCATCACA